>CAXNJE010000014.1:0-35643 GCA_964202565.1 Breznakiellaceae bacterium
CAGGGGCTCTCATGGCTTTGGGGCTCAAGCGGGCCAGCCTGGAAACCAGCCCGGAAATCAAGAACGGCTTTTACCTGCGTTCCCAGGCCCTCATAAGTGCCTTTACCCAAAAGTGCGGCGCCGTAAACTGCCGCGACCTGCTGGGCTGCGACCTTTCCACCCCGGAGGGCTCGGCCGAAGCCCTGTCCCGCAACGTCCACAAAACCATCTGCGTGGACCTGGTCAAAACAGCCATAGCCCTCGTCGCCGAAGCCTGACGCCACACCCCGACTTGGCAGGCTGCCACCCAAGACCTAGAGGCCTGCCATGATGCGCTCGGCTTCGGCCTTGCGCTCGTAGTCGGGCTTGCGCTTGAGCAGTTCGGCGAACTGTTTCTTGGCGGAGGCAGAGTCGCCCAGGCCCACCCAGGTTTTGGCCAGTTCGAACATGGCGTCCCAGTTGGCGGCGTCCAGCTTGAGCAATTCCAGGTAATTGTCCCGGGCGCGTTCCAGTTTGGAGGCGCTGACGTACGCCCGGGCCAGGTTCATGCGTACCGTGCCGTTCTTGGGTTCCACCGCCAGGGCCTTTTCGTAATGCTCTATGCTTTTTTCCCACAGTTCCTTGCGCTGGTACGCGGCGCCCAGGTTGTTGTTCACCTCGAAGGATTTTGGCTCCAAGCCGAAGGCTTCCAGAAGGAAATCCAGAGCCATATCAGGAAAACCGTTGGCCAAATAAATGCCGCCTAAGTTGACGCGGGGTTTTACATATTTCTTGTCCTTCGCCGCATTCGTGTACGCGATGATGGCCGTATCCAGGTCACCGAAGGTCTCGGCGGCCAGACCCAGGGTGTACTGGTAGACGGAATTGGATTCTGCGGCGGCAACGGCTTTTTTGGCGTAGCTCAAAGCCTCTTCCTTCTTGGACAGGGCAATCTTGACCACCGCCATGTTGTAGTTGGTCTGGTCGTCGTTGGGGGATGAGACGAGAGCCCTGGCGAAAGATGCCTCCGCTGCCTGGTAGTTCCCCAGGGCACTCTGGACGGCCCCCAGCTCCCGCAGGCTGGCAACATCGTTGGGGGCGTACTGCAGGGTCCGGTTGAAGGCGTCAATGGCGGCTTTGGCATCTCCCTTGGCGGCCAGGATGCGGCCAATTTCACGGTGGGCCACGGCGTAGTCGGGCTTTGCCGCTACGGCCTTGCGGTAAGCCGCCAAGGCCTCGTCCCGCTTTCCCAACACGCGCAGGGTACCGCCCAGGTTGTACCAAGCCGCCTCAAAATCGCCTTTCAGCGCGGCGGAGGTCTCGAAAGCCTGCCTGGCATCTGCATATTTGCGGGTATTGAAGTAGGCACGACCCAGCTCGAAGCTATATAGGTAATTTTTGGGATCCAGCCGGGTGGCTTCCTTAAGTTCGGTTATGGCGTTTTCCCACTGCTTCAGGTCGCCGTTAATCTTGCCCAGGGTAAAGTGGGGAAGGGCCTGGTTTGGATCTGCCTTGATGGCGTCCCGTGCGAAACGTATGGATTCCTTGAGGGCTTCCTGTTCATCCGGACCGTTCGGGTCGCGCTTGAAGACCTCGTAGTACGCATCGGCTATCTCAGCCAGTTTTTGGCCCTGGAAGCGGCTCTCACCCTCCGGCACCCGTGAGACTGCCTCCTGGAAGGCGGCTTTTGCCTCGGCATATTTTTTCTCCTCCAGCGCTTTCTTGCCCAGTGCGACATAATCGTTCACCAGGCGCATTTTTTCCTGTAAATCCCGGGATTTTTTGGCCAGCTCTTCTTCCTGGGCTTTTTTCCGGGCCGCGTCCGCCTCGGCCTGGGCTTTCTTGGCGGCCTCCTCCTCTGCGCGCCGGGCAGCCGCTTCCTCGGCCTTCCGCTGGGCTTCCTCGGCGGCCTTCTGACGGGATGCTTCCTCCCGGGCGCGCTTGTCAGACTCCTCGGCTATCCTCGCGGCATTTGCGGCGGCGGTTTCGGCTGCCCTCGCTGCGGCCGCGGCAGCCAGCTTGGGAGAATCCTCGGCTACCTTGGATACGGACTCGACAGCCTTTCCTATTTGATTCAAGGCGCTGGAGACCGTTTCCTGTTCCGTCCGCCGGGTGGCCTCTTCCTGGGCGCTCTTATCGCCTTCCGCGCCGCGTTTGGCGTTGATGGCCCGGTCACGCAGGTCCCGCGCGTCCGCATCGGTCGCATTCTCGATCAGGAGCGTATCCAAAAGGTCCAGCGCGCGTTGGAATTCGCCTCGTTCCACGTATTCCCGGGCGAGAGCCAGGGTGTTTGCCCGCTTTGCGGCGCTCCCGCCGCCCGCTCCCCTGCCGAAGGCAAAAAAGGCCAGGGTTCCCACCAAGGCGAGGGTGACGATACCCGCGCCAATGCCGACTATGAGACCCGTTTTCGATTTTCGTTTATCCTCGGACATGTGCCAGACTCCTCATCATCAAAACTCGGTTCACCGTCATCGGGCTATTCCAGGACAAATTCCCCATCATAGCCCATGACCTCTTCGGATCCCGCCGACAAGCCCCGCGTATCCTCCGCCGAAGCCTGCAGCGAAGCCGCTACCTCGTCCAATAGACGTTGCCGCCTCTCTTCCTCGGCCCTGGCGGCTTCCGCCGCCGCAAGCAGGATTCTTTCAGCGTTCTGGAATTCCCCTTCTATGAAGGCTATCAGTTTTTCGATCACCGGCCGCTGAGGCGTTGTGGGCGCCAACACCAGGTATTGCTCATAATCAGCCACCGCGTCCCTGAGGGCGCCTGTCTTGATACGCGCATTGGCCCTGTTCAGCAAGGCCGAGGCAAAATTCGGATCCGCCTCAAGCGCCTTGGTATAGAAAGGTTCGGCGAAGGACGCGGAACCTTTGGCAAAGTACAGGTTGCCCAGATTGAAGGCAAAAAGGGCAGTTTTTTCCCCGGCCCGGGTCAGGTTCTTGCGGAGCAACTCTATGCCCGCGTCAAAACGCGCCAATTGTTGATAGGCGATGGCCAGGTACAGGACCGCAGTCAGGTTCGCCGGGTCTTCCTTCAGGGCACTCTCCAGCTTGGCCGCAGCCTCGGCGGGTTTGTTGCGCATGAACAGAGCCTCGCCTTCGGTGAAGGACGCTCCTGCCGCACTTCCAGCCTGGGCCGGAACGGAAAAGGGGAAAAAAGCCGCGGAAACGGCGATGAGGAGCGCCGGCAGGGCGCCGATGATTTGACAGGTTCCCATAAAATAATTACTCTTCACCATGACACAGGATACCACGACGGGGCGGGCTACGTCATGACCGGTTTGATTTTCCTTATTATAGTTCTCGGCACCGGCATCGGCTTCCTTATGTTTTTCATCATCAAGTCGGTGATCGCGCCCAAGCGCGCGGAAAAATTACTGGATTTGCTGAAGCAGGGCAAATATACCGCTGCAGCCAAGGCGGCAAAAAGCCTTATTGCCCGGGAACCCCGCAACGCCGAGGCCCACTATATACTCGGCCAGGCGTATAGCCTGGACAACAAACCGGAATTGGCCTTGATGGAGTACAAGAGCGTCAATCAGATTGGAGCGTTCTCCTCCTCGGTACCGGAAATTGACTTCCGCAAGAAGATGGCCCAGCTGTTTGCCCGCTTCAATCAGGCCGAGGAATCCCTCAAGGAATACCTGCTGCTGGTCAAGCTGGAACCCAACCAGGCAGATAATTACTACTGGTCGGGCAGGCTTTTTTCGGAACGCAACCGGAACGACATGGCGGTAAATTACCTTCGCAAGGCAGTAGAACTGGACCCCAGGCATACGAAGGCCCATTTCGAGCTGGGCCTGCTCCTGTACAAGGAAAAAAAGCCCGTGGAGGCCAAGGCCGAGCTGGATACGGCCATCAAATACGACGCCAGCAACTGCCAGGCGTATTTTTACCTGGGCAAGCTCCAGAAGGAATCCCACGATTATGTCCCTGCCCTGCTCTCTTTCGAAAAGGCCCAGAGGGATCCGGACCTGAAGGTAAAATCCCTCGTGGAACGCGGTGGCTGCTACATGAGCATGAACGCCCTGGACAAGGCCATACCCGAGCTTGAGAGGGCGGTAAAGGCCTCCACCGACGATGCCAGCTCCGAAGTGCTTTTTGGCCGGTATTTCCTTGCCATGTGCCACGAAAAGCAGCGGAACCTGGACAAGGCCATCGAGCAATGGGAGAAAATCTACGCCAAGAAACCGGGATTCCGGGATGTGGCGGAAAAACTGTCCCACTACCAGGAATTCCGTACCGACGACAAGATGAAGGACTATCTTACCTCCAGCAACGAGGAATTCTCCGAGATCTGCAAGGCCATTGTCACCCAGGGCATGTCGCTGCAAATCCGCGACGTCACCGAGATGGCCAACGGCTGCGACCTGATAGCCGTGGAGGGCGATTCCGTCAAATGGCGCAATGTCCGCAAGATTCCCCGGCTTATCCGCTTTGTCCGCACACCGGAGTTGGTGGATGAATCCCTGGTGCGCAGCCTGCTGGAACAGATGAAGAAGCTCAACGTGACCCGGGCGGCCATGGTAACGAGCTCGGGCTTTTCACGCACTGCCAGTGAATTCGCCGATTCCCGCCCCCTGGACCTGTTCAACAAGGACCAATTGCAGGAATTGCTGGAAAAATCGGATATCTACGGGGCTGCGAAGCCTTCATGAAAATCCTCTGCGTCTCGGACCAGATCGACCCCCTGGTGTATAGCGGAGCGATCAAGGAACGTTTCGCAGACATGGATTACGTGCTGAGCGCGGGCGACCTGCCCATGGATTATCTGGGGTTCATCGTTTCCTGCCTGAACAAGCCCCTGCTTTTCGTGTTCGGCAACCACAATCTGCAGAGCCTGCACCATTTCCGCCCGGGTTTTGATGACAGGTTCGCCGAAAAAGGTGCCTTCAACGAAATGGATGCCGACTCGTCGGGGGCCATCCATCTGGGTTTCAAGCTACGAAAGGAAGGTCCGATGCTGTTCGCAGGGCTCGACGGCTCGCTCAGGTACAACAAGGGACGCAACCAGTATTCGGACTTCGAGATGTTCCTGAACATGCTGAAGCTGGCACCCCGCCTCTACCTGAACCGCATCCTTTACGGCCGCTATCTGGACATCCTGCTTACCCACGCGCCGCCGGAAGGCATCCATGACAAGAGCGACCCCTGCCACCGGGGTTTCAGATGCCTTTTATGGTTCATGCGCACCTTCAAGCCCCGTTACCTGATCCACGGGCACATCCATCTCTACGATCTGAACGATGTACGGTCTACGCGCTACGGGGAAACCCTGGTCGTCAATGCCTACAGCCATTTTATAATCGATACCGGAGCCAATGCATGAGCGAGACGAATCTATACCACCAGAGCCAGGCGTCGGATGATTTTTCCCGGGCCCGAGCCAAGGCCTTCCTTTCGCGGATACAGAATTTCCTGAATGCAGACAAGGACAGGCTGCTCTCCTTCAATGACGTGAAGGAAATACTAAAGCCGAAAAACGAGAGCTACCGGGGAATGCAGGTGATCAACCTGGACCTTATAGTGGGCAGCGAAGGCCGCTACCGGGATTTCAACAAGTATTTCCTTCCCAAGGCCGAACACCTGAGGCACCGCTGGGAACGGGTGGATATAGCCCATCTGAATGATATCATCCTGCCGCCCATACAGCTGTATGAAATAGGCGGCGTCTACTTCGTGCGGGACGGCAACCACCGCGTATCCGTCGCCCGCAGCCAGGGCACCGAGTGCATCGACGCGGAAGTCACCAGCCTGTCCAGCGAAATCCGCATAGACCCCGAAATGACCGCCGACGAGTTGCGAAAGGCCGTGGTGGATTACGAGAAAAATATCTTTTACGAAAAGACCGACTTTGGCGCGCTTACGGACTGCTACGATCTGGACTTTACCGCACCGGGACGCTACGACGTCATCTACAACCATATCCTGGTTCACAAGTATTTCCTGAATGAGCGGACCAAAGGCGAGATCAGTTTCTCCGATGCCCTGGTTTCCTGGTACAACAATGTATACAAGCCCATAATCGACGTGATAGAGGAGGAACGGCTGTATACCCGCTTCCCCGGCCGTACTGTGAGCGACCTGTACGTCTGGATGGTAAAACACTGGGATTTCCTCAAAAAAAAGTACGGCGTCCACTTTTCCATGAACGACGCGGCCCGGGACTATTCCCAAAAATACGGGACAGATACCAAAAGAGGCTTTTTTATCCGCCTGACCCTCACCCTGGCACGCTTCTTTTCGGGTATCGGCTCCTTGTTCAAAAGTAGGTAGGAGCCCCATGACCATACTGTCCATCCAATCCCAGGTTTCCTACGGCCACGTGGGCAATTCCTCCGCTGTTTTTCCCCTCCAAAGGCTGGGTGCCGAGGTGTGGCCGGTGAATACGGTGGCTTTCTCGAACCATACCGGCTATGGCTCCTGGCGCGGCGTCGTCCTGGGCGCAAACCACGTACGCGAGATCGTGACGGGCATAGCAGAACGGGGCGTGCTTTCCCAGTGCGACGCGGTGCTCTCAGGCTATCTGGGGGATGCAGAAATCGGCGAGGCCGTACTGGAAGCCCTCCAGCTCGTCCGCCGGGAAAACCCAAAGGCCCTGTTCTGTTGCGACCCGGTCATGGGCGACTTTGGCTGCGGTTTTTTCGTCCGCAAGGGTATTCCCGAAGTCATGCGAGAAAAAATGGTACCCGCCTCGGACATCGCCACCCCGAACCAGTTCGAGTTGGAAGCCCTTACGGGCATAGAATTGGTGGACCTGGAATCGGCCGCCCGGGCTACCTCGGTCCTGCATGCACAGGGAGTACGTGTCGTGCTGGTAACGAGTTTCCATCCCCGGGCCCTCGCGGCGGGTCATATTTCCATGCTGGTCTCTGAAAATGGCGTCCTGCACAGCCTGGAAACCCCGGAATTACCCCTTTCGCCCCGGCCCAACGGCGCGGGGGACCTTACGGCCGCCATCTTCCTTGCCCGCTACCTTCAAAGTGCCGACGCGGTCCAGGCCCTGGAACTCACCGCCGACGCCGTGTATTCGGTGCTGGAGCGTACCCTGGAAGAAGGCAAGACCGAGCTGGCCCTGATTGGTGCCCAGGACGCCATCGCCTCCCCGCCCCTCGCTTTCAAGGCCGTCCGGCGGCTTCTGTCTTGATGGACAACCAGGGTTCCAAAGCGAATATTTTCCGCTCCACTGCCGACTCGTCCCTGTCAGTGATGGCTGGTTCCCGGGCCAAACCTGTTGCGTTGCCGGAGGCTTTCCTGGATTTCATAAGCCCCGAGGCGGACCGTTTTGGACAGCTTAAAGATTTGCTGGAAAGGCGCGGCCTGCATCCCTCGATCCTGGACCTGGCCGGAAGCCGCCATATCCTCCTGGCGCCATCCAGCCAGGGACGGCAGCTGTCACGTGATACTTCGCAAGCAGGAGCGCAATTGCGCGTGCTGGTGGCCCACTGGGACCGTGCCCGGGGCAGCCCGGGGGCAAACGATAATTCCGCCGCCGTTTTCCAGCTGATGGAAGCGGCGACACGCCTGAACACTACCGGAAACGACAAGTGGCTGGTGCTTTTCACGGACCGTGAAGAGGCTGCGGGCACTGAAGGTCCCCGGGGCCAGGGTTCTTACGGCTTGGCGGAAGGTTTCAAGACCATAGGCCTGGGCCAGGCAGAATTCTACATTTTTGACGCCTGTGGACGGGGTGATACGGTCATCATTTCCACTGCGGTGGACGAACTTCTGGGCAGCGAGACCGAGGAAGGCTCCCTGCGCGCCAGAAGGAGTGCCAGGGACCTGCGCCTGAAGGTTTTGGAAGCGGGTCGCACTATCTGTGCCGATCGTCTCCTGCTGGCCCCCACGCCCTTTTCCGATGATGTGGGTTTTTTGGCTGCCGGCCTCACGGCGCAGACCATCACTGTCCTGCCGGCGAAGGAAGCCGCCACCCTGGCCGGAGCCCTGCGCTCCAAACCCGAACTAGCAGCGACCCTCGTAAGCAGGGAAGTCCATAACGAGCAAAGAAGCGGGCAGAAAAGGCGTCCCGACTTGCTCTGGATGCCCAGAACCTGGAAACTCCTTCACAGCCCCAAGGACGACGCGGCCTCACTCACCCCTTCTGTCTTTCCCTTGGTGGAACGCCTCGCCTTCGCTCTTGCCAAACGCTGATCAGCAGGGACTCCGGACCGACTCGATTTCGCCTATATACATGCGGTGATAATCTTTTTTGGGGTAATTCGCCTCGATCCCGGGGTCCTTGAACAGGGTCGGGTCGAAATCCTGGGAGTACAGCTTCCGGCACACGAGTACTTCTTTCGCCTGGGCGAAAGAAAGCGCCCCATCGTCAAAGACGATGGGATCCAGCCCCGCGCCTGAGGCCTTGTCCGTATCGCGGCCGGAACGGGCTCCGCAGAACTCCAGGGCTCCGCGGTATTCCTCGGCAAAGAAGGAAAGGGTAAAGCGGCTCTCCCTTTCCATGAAGGACCAGGTATGCCGCGTGGGTCTGACAAAGCAGAACGCCACATTTTTGTTCCACAACACGCCAAGACCGCCCCAGGAGGCGGTCATCGTGTTCCAATCCTGCGCCGTTCCCGCCGTGATGAGCATCCACTCACGGCCTATGCGGGAGAAGGCATTGAGATTCAGGAAAACCGGTTCCGACAAGCTGGTTCCGGGTATCGTTTTCCAACCCAGTTCCGGCCGCGCGATAGTTGCCATATGTGCTCCTGCCAGCTTGCTTCCTACAGTATTTCGAGCAGTTCGGAATACGCGTCCAGGGCGGAATCGCCCGTAGCGCCCGAAAGCACCTTTTTGGCCAGCAACTTGCCCAACTGCACCCCTTCCTGATCAAAGCTGTTCAGGTTCCAGACGAAACCCTGGAACATCACCTTGTTCTCGAAATGGGCTAGCAGCGCTCCCAAGGCTTGCGGTGTGAGGGATTTCCCCCAGATCAGGCTCGATGGCCTGCCGCCGGGAAATTCCTTGTTGCCATCTGCGTCGTCCTTGCCCTTGGCGAAGGCGACTATCTGGGCAGCCAGGTTGGCCTTGAGTTTGGCCTGGTTGTCGGAACCGTCCAGTTCGATATCGTCGCCGCGCAGGCTTTCAAGGAAGCCCACGAACTGGAGCGGCACCACATCGCTGCCCTGGTGGAGGAGCTGGTAGAAGGAATGCTGGCCGTTGGTTCCCGGCTCACCGAACACTACGGGACCAGTGGCATAGGAAATTCTTTCACCATGGCGGTTTACGCGCTTGCCATTGGATTCCATGTCCAGTTGCTGGAGGTGGGCGGGAAAGCGCGAAAGGGACTGGCTGTAGGGCAGCACTGCGGTGGAGGGATACCCCAGAATATTTCGCTCGTACACGCCCAGAAGCGCATCCAGCAAGGTGGCGTTCTTGCGGATATCCGGCTCGAGACTTGCCTTGTCTGCTTCGTGGGCACCTTCCAGCAGGGAATGGAAACAACCCTTGCCGAAAGCCAGCGAGAGCACCACTCCACCCACGGCGGAGCTGGCGGAATAGCGCCCGCCTATGAAGTCGTCGATGTAGAAGGAATCCAGGTAGGCGGGGTTGTTTGCCAGGGGGCTTGTCTCGCTGGTCACCGCTACCATGTGCCTGGATGGGTCCAGCCCGGCGGCCTTGAGTTTTGCCTTGACGAAAAGCTCGTTGGCCAGGGTTTCCTGGGTGACACCGCTCTTCGAGACCAGCACAAAAATGGTGGAGGCAGGGTCGATGGAGGCCATCACCTGCGAGGCGTCGTCGGGATCCACGTTGGAGATGAAGGCAGCCCTCATCCGTCGGCTTTTATTGTGGTCCGCCCAATTTTCCAGTGCCAGGTACAGGGCGCGGGGGCCCAGGTCCGAACCGCCAATGCCGATTTGTACCACGGTATCGAATTTCTTGCCCGTAGAACCTTTCATTTCGCCCGCATGTACCTTGTCTGCAAAGCGCCCGAAACGTTCCAGCTCCTTGGCATAAAAAGCGCCCAGGTCCTTGCCTTCGTGGATTACCGGCTTCCCGAGGGGCTTCCCCAGGTTCCGTAAAAGATGGTGCAGCGCGCGACGCTTCTCGCCGGTGTTCATATACTCACCGTCCAGCAGGGCACGGTATTTGGCAATCAATTCCTGTTCATCACAAAGCTGTTGCAGGGTATCCAGGACGGTGTTGTCCACCGCCTTGGCGGCCCAGGAATAGCGTAGCCCCGCCGCAAGGCCGATGCTGCACTTCCGCACCCGATCGGCATCAAGACGGGTCCTGAAATTGAAGACACTTGCTTTTTCATGGAGGGTACGAAGCGTGCGATAAGCTTGGGTCTTGTCGAAATCCGTATAATTGGGCATGGAACGAACTCCTTGAATGGGGATATGTTCGTTTGGATTATAAGATGAAGTAGCGTCCTAGGCCAGATGGAATCATGTCCGAGGGCGTCAATCTTCGAGTTCGGGGATCTTTTCCTTCATCTGGCGCATGAATTCCTCGCCGCTCAGGCCCTCGCGGAGGCAGACAAACACCGTGTTGTCCCTACCGGCAATGGTTCCAAGGACGTCGTCAAGGGCCAGGTTGTCCACCGCCAGGGCGACGGTGTCCGAATGACCGGAATAGGTCTTGATGACGACCATACTGTTGGACCAATCGATGGATACGTATCCGCGAAGGAAATCCTGTACGAAAGTACGCTCGGTTTCCTGCCTGTCGTCATCGCCTGGCAACGAATAGACATACCCGTTATGGCCGTCGGAAATCTTGCCTACTTTAAGGAGTTTGAGATCCCGCGACAGGGTCGCCTGGGTAACGACGAAACCTTCCTTCAACAAATGTCCAAGCAACGTTTCCTGGGATTCTATTCTATATGTTTTTATCAATTTCCTTATGGATTTAAGGCGTGCCAGTCGTTCTTTCACCGTTACTCCACGAATATTTATGTCAGCTCGGTGCATAAACATACGATGAAGGTGAGCTTTATGCAAGTCCCTGCAAGTGCTTGAGGGCGGTCCCGATTCAGCCGATACTTGTTGGGGGAGCCATTCGGATTGAAAGAACAGGAAAATGGCAGTGAAACATCCTCCGCAGACGGCGACCGGGCAATCGTGCTGGGTAACAGGCGCGACGACGGCACCATGGAAATACGCTTCGGCGAGAAGGACCTGGAAGCCAAGGCCGATTTCCATCCTCCCCTTGGAAACGGCCAACCGCTCACGCCCGATTACATCGCCACCATCCTGGAACGGCTCAATATCGTCCACGGCATCGATTGGGACCACGTACAGGAAGCGGCCCTCGAATGCAACCTGAACAGGTTCCCGGTACGTGATGTCCTGATAGCCAAAGGCGACGTACCTGTGGAGGATGTGGCCGAGTATTTCGAAGCCAATCCTGCCTTCCGTAATTGGCCCATCATGCCGGAAGGAGACATTCCACGCATCGATTACCGGGAGATGAGCCCCTTCATTCTCGTTAAAAAAAACCAAATACTCGCAAAACTCCATAAAAAAGCCGAAGGAAAGGAAGGAAAGGACGTACATGGGAACCCCATCCCGTTCGAGTACAAGCACCCGGAGGGAGTAAAGAGCGGACCAAACACCTACATTTCCAAGGACACGATCTCGGCCTCCTGCGAGGGTCGTCTGGTCGAAAACAAGTCCGAGCTGTCCATAGAGGAAACCTTGCAAGTCAAGGGAACGGTGGGCTACAAGACGGGGCACATCGTATTTCCCGGCGATGTCCTCATCGACGGCATGGTTGCGGATGGCTTCAAGGTATACTCCGGTGGATCCATCATTTCCAAGCAGACTTTCGATGCTACCGAGGTGATAGCAAAAAAGGATTTGCTCATAGCCGGTGGCCTTATAGGCCGGGGAGCAGCCTCGGTCCGGGTCGGCGGGAGCACGAGGGCAAAATTCATACAGAACTGCAGGGTAGCCGGCCGGGGTCCCATAATCGTATCTTCCGGGGTCATCAATTCGCATATATATACCTTGGACAAATTGGACCTGGGTGATAAGGGCAAAATAATCGGGGGTGAAATTTTTGCCGTCAAGGGGGTACGCGCCGCGGCCATTGGCAAGGAAGCCGGACCTGCCACGAAAATACACTGCGGGGTGGACTTTACTGCCCAGCAAGAGCTGGACAAAAATGGCGAAAGGATGCGTGTCATCTCGATGAAACTCTCCAGAGTCCGGGAACTTATTAAAGCCCCCCCTGACGGCACAAATTATGTCGTCCTGGAAAAGCGTTTCGCCGACGAACTCACCAAACTGAGTGCTCAGGCGGGGGAATTATTGCAGAGACTCGACGTGGATGATACAGCGCTGGTCGAAATCTCCGGCGAGGTGTGCCCGGGAACCCTCATCGAGATTTGCCATATCGCATACTTCACCGAAAAGACGCTCAAAAAAACAAGATTCCGCCTTGATAAGTCCCAAGGCCGCCTGATCCACGAACCCCTCGCCTGACCTGCCCGGAAGAATGGGCACCATAATTGACTGTAGTCCGAAAACCGGAAAGGCGAGCCTTGTTCCTCTGATTATCCTTTGATATTATCTGCTTTGATGGAGGTTTCCGTGTACAGTGTCGGAATTGCCTATTTCTTGTGGTTGATTTCTGGATTCGGCGCTTTGGGCTTCCATCGTTTCTACCTGGGCAAACCCGCGACAGGTGTCCTTTGGATACTTACGGGTGGCCTGGGCATGGTTGGCTCGGTGTACGATTTTTTCACCCTGGGCGCGCAGGTAAAGGAAGCCAACATACGGTTGCAGGTACGGAAAGCCCTGGATATGGAAGACCGCACCCGCTTGGCGCCCCGTTTCGCTTTCGCCAACGAGGACTTGGCGGACTACAGGAAAAAGGAAAGTCTTGAACGGACCATATTGCGGGTAGCCAAGAAAAACGCAGGCATCGCCACACCCAGTGAAGTGGCCCTCGAATCGGGTGCCCCCATCGAAGAGGCGAAAGCCGCACTCGAAAAACTCGTCTCCAAGGGTTTTGCGGAACTTAAGGTACGGAAATCCGGAGCCATCGTATTCGCCTTCCCCGAATTCATGGGCGACGATAGCGCCTTCGAGGATTTTTAGCGGCCGTTTTCCCGCTCAGCGTTTGAGGGCAACCATCGTTTTTCCGTATCCGCCGTCTTCCGGGCGGGCAAAATAATAATCCGCTACAACTCTTTGGCCCTTCAGGTACTCGTGGACGCCTTTCTGCAACACGCCGTCGCCCTTTCCGTGGATGATCGAAAACTCGTACAGGCCTGACATGGCAGCCGCATCCACCTGGCGCCTCAACGCGTCCAGGGCTTCCTCCAGGCGCATGCCGCGCAGGTTGAGCTCGAAGGCGGCCGGAGCCCCCGGAGCCAGGTCCATGATGGTAATTTCAGCCTTGGGTGTGGCCGAAGGCGCGACGGGTGACAGTTCGCGCTCCGGGAAGGTCATCTTGAGGGCGCCGATCTCCACCACCCAGGCTCCCTTTTTTGCCGACCGCAGGACCAGACCCCGCCGCCGGGAAGTTCCCACCAACACCTCTATGCCTGGCTCCACCTTGGATGGTATGCGGTTCAAGAGCGTGTCGGTACCAATGCCAGCACCGCCATCCCTGCCCTTCCCCAACCCGTTTTCGTGGCCTCCGGCGGAGGCGCCCCGGGAACCGGCCTTTTTTGAACGGGTGGTACTTTTTGGCCCCGGGGTCTGCAAGGCAAGCCTGGTCAGCTCTTCCCGTTCCTTTTCGTTCAGTTCGGCCAGGCTGGCTTCTTCCAGCTCCAGCCGTTCATTTTCCGCGGCGGAACTGCGTTCCAGGTCGGCGATGAATTCCTTGACCTTCAGCGTCTTTTCCCGGGTCAGCTCGCCCTCGCGCAGTTCCCGTACCAGGTTTTCAAGGCTTTTCCGGCTTTCCAGCAGGAGCCGTCGAAGGCTGCCCACTCCCTGTTCCCTCAGCTCGAGCTCCTTCTGCCTTAGTCGCAGTTCGCGCAGGTCGCTCTTGCGCCTGTCTTCCCGCAACTTCTGTTCTTCCTTGTTCCGCGCAGCCTCGGCCTGGTCGAGCTCCTGATGCTTCGATTTCAACCCTTTGATCAGTTCGGACACATCGGCCCGTTCCTCGTCCAGGTAAGTGCGCGAGCGCTCGACTATGTCTGCGGGCAGGCCGTTCCGGGCAGCGATTTCTATGGCATGGCTCTCGCCGGGAATGCCCAGCACGATTCGGTAGGTGGGCGAAAGGGTTTTCGCGTCAAAGTCCACCGACGCGTTTACCACGCCGGGTTTTGTATAACCGAAATTTTTAAGAATTCCGTGGTGGGTCGTGACGATGACCCGGGAACGACAGGCTATAAAATGGTCCAGCAGGGACATGGCGATGGCGCTGCCCTCTTCCGGGTCCGTACCGGAACCCAGCTCGTCCAGCAGCACCAAGGACCGCTCCGTTGCCAGCGAGGTAATGTAGGCCATATTGGTCATGTGGGCGGAAAAGGTGGACAGTGACTGGCTGATGGATTGCTCATCGCCTATATCCGCGAAAACACCGTCGAACACGGGCAGGCTGCTGCCTTCACCCAGTGGGAGCGCCAGGCCGAACTGGTTCATCAGGGCAAAAAGTCCCACGGTCTTGAGCGCCACGGTTTTCCCGCCCGTGTTGGGTCCCGTAACTATGACCACCCGGGTTTCCGCTTCCATGGCAAGATCTATGGGTACCACAGAACCACCCAACAGGGGGTGCCGGGCTTTTTTGAGGGCCAGGCGACCTTCGTGTTCCCGATCGTTGGCGTCCATGGCAAAGCAGCCAGTAATATCCAAGGAATAGCGAGCGCGGGCACGGAGACCATCCAGTACCATGACGGCCTCGCGGGAGACGGTCAGCTCCTCCCGCCTGAGACCGATGCGGGCGGTGAGTTCCCGCAGGATCCGGGCAACTTCCGAAGCCAGACGGCGTTCCTCGAAAAGAATGTCGTTGTTTTTACGCACCACATCCTCGGGTTCGACGAAGATTGTCTGCCCCGTGGTGGACACCTCGTGGATTATGCCTTTTATGCGGTTGCGGTAATTGGACTTGACCGCCAGGACCATGCGCCCGTCCCGTTGGGTGGCTACTTCGGATTGAAGCATGCGTCGGGTATCCTCGTCGGAAAGGTAACGGTTCGTGATCGTTTCGAGTTCCCGGCGCAGGCCTTGGAGTTTGCGCTTTATCTCGCGTAATTCCGGAAGGTCCCGAAGACTTCCGTCCTTGTCGACTATGCGGAACACTTCCCTGGCTACCTCGGAACAGTCGGGAATTTCCTTTGCCAGGGCTTTAAGGCCGGCACCGGAGCGTTCGGAGGCCAGCCAGGCCGTAAGGGAGACGGCGGATTGGGCAAAAAGGCCCAGAGCGTAGGCTTCCTCCAACTCCAGGGCGGCACCATCCTTGCCCAGCCTGGAGATCAGAACCGAAATGGCCGGAAAAATAAGGGAGGGCGCGGGAAAGCCGCTACCCAGCAGGGATACAAACTCGGCTACCCTGGATTTGAGTTCCGCTACAGCCATGTTCCCTACCAAAGGTAGTTCGGCGGCCAACAGCGCCTGGGATTCCTCGCTCAGGCAGCGCCCGGCCACACGTTCGCGAATGACGTCGAATTCGAGGAGTCTGAGGGTCTTGTCGTTCATCAGTCCTGTTCCCAGGAGGGAGTCCGGTTTTCCAATTCTTCCCGCAGGCGGATAAAGCTTTCATACCGGTCTTCGTGTATGTAACCAGCAGCGACGGCTTCCAGAATCTTGCAACCCGGTTCGGTATCGTGCCTGCACGACATGCCGTAGGTGCAGGTGCCTGCCAGGGCGGAAAACTCCCTCAGGTTGAAGGCCAGCTCGCTGGCTGATATGCCGTCCGGCACGATAAGCCTTACCCCTGGGGTATCGACTATCCAGCCGGGGCTTTTGGTGCCTTCCAGATCGATGAGCCTGGCCATGGTGGTGGAATGGGTTCCACGTTCGAATTTGACGGACAATGCGGCGGTCTTCAGGTTGAAACCCGGCGCCAGCGCGTTGATCAGACTCGACTTGCCCACTCCCGACTGTCCCACCAGCACAGCAGACCGGCCTTCCAGCAGGAGCAGCAAGTCGTCCATCCCCATGCCGGTTCCTGCGGATACGTGCATGACCCGGTATCCAATGCGACGATAATCCTCCAGGCGTTCCGCCATGTCGGGGTCGTCCTCGCCCAGATCGCATTTGTTGATGACAATGACAGCGGGAATTCCCGCGATGTCGGCCTGCAACAGGGCCCGGTCCAGAAAACGCGGCCTGAACGGCGGCAGGGTACCTGTGCTGACGCAGAGGACTATATCCAGGTTGGAGGCCAGCAACTGGGGTGCCTTGCCCTTCTGGTTCCAGCGAGCGAAGGCGTTTCTCCGAGGCACAAGGGCCGTTATCATCCCCGAACCGACGTGGCTCCCATCGGTGGCTATCTGGACCCTATCGCCCGGAGCCAGCGGATTATAGAAGCCTTCTGCCCCTTTCAGCACCTTTCCTTTCAGTCGGCATTCTATTTCAGAGCCATCTTCAACCCGGATGCGGAAAGTGTTGTTTGACCCGGACAGCACCAGACCGGTCATGACCGGATCCCCGGCGTGGACGAAAGCGTGAGTGCGAAGTGGGATGCGAAAGCCGCCCACTGTGGCTCCAGGGGAGCAGACCCGGTGACGTACATGCGCGATGGCAGTTGTTGCGAGCTACTGTTTCTGACCGGGTTATTGGAAGTGACGCTGACCCTTGTACCATTCACGGCACTGTCCGTGGGCTTGTCCGCAGCCGGCAACTCATCCAACAACGCGAGCGCCCTTTTGGCTACCCCCGATCTGGAATCGAAAAGCACCATATCCGGGGACGCGGCGGCCGCGAATTCCGGGGCGAGAAAAAGGAAATGGGTACAGCCCAACACAAGGGCGTCCACGTCGAGTTCACGGAATTTATGTACATAGCCTGCGACCACTTCGGTCCGTTCCTGCGCGGAGGCCCGTATATAGCGGTGTTCCACGAACTCCACCAATTCAGGGGCGGCCATTCCGACCAGGGTGCAATCCGGTGCAAATCGCCCTGCCAGAAGGCTCACATAGGGGTCTTCGACGGTGCGTTCGGTGGCCAGTACCCCGATGCGGCGTTTGCGGCTAAAAAGGGCAGCGGGTTTGACGGCGGGGACGGTCCCCACGAAAGGGATCCCCGGAAAATGAGCCCTCAGGCTTTCCAGCGCGCTCACCGAGGCACTGTTGCAGGCGATGACAAACAGGCAGGGATCCAATTCCCTGCGTATGAGTTCGACAAGGGAAACAAGTATTCCGGTGAGTTCTTCCTTCTTTTTAGGACCGTAAGGATAATGTTCACGGTCTGCCACATAGACTGCGTAACGGTCGCTGGCGAGCTTGTTGAAGGAGTCGAGATAAGGCAGTCCTCCGACACCGGAATCGATGAATACAACGGGTTGCGGACTCATCGCATCAGGCACCGAACAGGGAATCGAAAGATGAACGGGCAGCATTCGAGGCCTTGCGCGCAGCGCTTTCTCCGGTACTTTCCTTGCGGAACGCCGGATTCAGCGAAAACCAGTCACAGAAATTCGCCCTGTCCTTTTCTGGAGGCGTAAGATCTACGGTCTCGGTGCAATCACCCCTGCTGCCCGGTTTGTAGAATCTACAGGATTTGCAGCAACGGAGATCCTTCCCGCAATCGAGGCAGCGGGTGGATCGGCCCAGGGGTTCAGGATCAAGGACGGCGCTTCCGCAATACCAACACATGGAAATATAATACTCCTTGGGACAAGGCCTTGCAAGAAGCCAAAGGGTTGCGGAAAGGCGTTTAACAGCCTATTATTTGGCCATGTTCGCCTTTACGCCTTGCGCCTCAGATGGTTGCGGCCTACCAGTCCTTACAGGTTCCGACAGTTGTGCCCTGCATTGCGGCGACCCAGGGGTGGAAGCGGACCGGATCATGGCGCTGATAGCGGGCGAAAGCATCGTCAAGGACATAAACGCGTCGGGGCTTTTTTTCCACGGGTCCGATTTTTCTTCCAAACGCTTCTACGGCTGTTCCTTCACGGGTTCCACCTTTTCCCTCTGCCTGTTCACGGGGTCCCTCTTCCGCATGAGCTTCCTGGATTTCTCTTCCTTCGCTGACTGCGATTTTTCGCGCAGCGATATCATGTACTCATCTTTCGCAGGCAGCCGCTTCAAGGATTCCACCTTCGAGTCCTCCGAATTGGTCCACGTCAACTATTGCGGCTGCGACATATCCGAGTGCACCTTCAATGATTCCAACCTGTACAACAGCCGCTTCATCGGTGCCCAATTGCGCTCCGCCGATTTCATAGACTGCAACATCAAAAAAACCTTTTTCGTCAAAGCCCGACAGGAACGGGTCTCGTTCAAATCATCGAATACAGCCGAAGCCATTTTCGACGTGGAGCTGTAGCATGAAACTTTTTTTCCATTATTGCCTGTATGGTTTTTCAAACTGCTACGTGCTTGGTTCCGAGGAACCAGGCGAAGATGGCGTGAAGGACGCGCTGATCGTCGATCCCGGTTGCATGGATGAAAAGCTTCTGGGGTTCATCGAGTCGAACGATTACCGGCTCCGGGGCATACTCGTAACCCACGATCACCTGAATCATGTCCACGGCTTGCGTACCCTGAAGCGAATTTACGATGTCCCCGTTTTTGCCGGCGATCCCAGCGTCTGCGAATCCCGGGCAAACCTGGTACGCGATGGTGAAAACCTCAACTTGGGTCCCTTTTCCGTGGGTGTATACTTCGTACCGGGTCATTCAAGCGATTCCATCGTGTACCGTATAGATCGCCTGCTGTTTACCGGGGACGCCCTCTCGGCGGGTCTTATCGGATCGACGGCCAGCGCCTACGGCAAGACCATCCTGGCCCATTCGCTGAAAGACAAGATACTCTCGCTGCAAGGGGATCTTATCGTGCTGCCCGGCCACGGACCGCCGTCGAGCCTGGAAGCCGAGCGCCGCTTCAACGTGGGGCTCACCGCCGCCGAGCGGGCTGACATTCAGCGGGCAGCTCTGGTCCGGGAAATCTGGTAGACAGGCGATACTTTCCCCGCCCGCAAGCCCCAGCGCTTCCTTACATACCCATCATAAACCAGCGCGCCCTGCCGGAAGGCTTCCGCCAATTCCGGCCAACCAAGCTCGCCATCCTTTCGTTCTTTCAGCATCTGGTTGCGGCGGGCATCCTTCTCCAAACGGGAGGGCAAGGTTTCCCCAAAATATCTTGTAACCAAGGAAACGGGTTGCTGCAGTAAATACGCCATCAGCTCGTTGGTCATGAGGTATTCATCCTTCACATCGTAGCGCATGGAATCAAAGTAGGCGTGAAGGAAAGCCAGGGGCTCCGGGGGCAGATTCCGGTATATTCCCGTTGCAAAACTCCTGAAATCCTCATCGATGAAGAAAAGGCCATGATAGCATTCGTGCACCATGAAAAGATTCCGCAACAACTCATCGGACTCCCGCGAAATCGAAATGATCGCGCCCTCGCCCGGTAGTATTGTTGAATCAGAAGAGCGTCTTACCAAGCCGTTGGCCACCAAAATCCCAAGCAGTTCCTTCTCGTCGGCATTCAGCCTGGTCGCCGTCTTGCGAGCCATCTCGAAAAAGCGCGCCAAGGATTCGGCGCTGTAATCATGGGCGTTCCAGGCATGCAACTGCGCGATTTCCGCGTCGCTGGCTATGCGTCCGCGAAATCCGGCTTTTTCAACAAAAAAAGCCAATCTCTTGAAGAGTCGGTCCTGGGCTGCGTAATCAGAGGTATCGAAAATCAGGATGGACGGAAAACGGGACCAGCGGAACAGCTCGTAGGCTCCGTTGCGCCAGGCTTCCTTCCTGTAGGAAAGGATGATACCAGGTTCCGCAGGTATGGGTTCGGGAAACGGCAAAGGCTGCGCTTCCGCAACAAGAAAGGAAGTAACCGGACTTGAGTAAGTCAGGGAGATAGGATAGGGATCCAACGGCAAGACTCCGCTGGTAAAATCAGGCTGGAACGGTTCCATCCCTTCGGGCAAGGCATCCGCGACGAATTCCGCGCTACCCGCACGTAAACGAAACGAGGTGGCAAGGGGATTCATGCTGATACCCACCGGAGATTGGGGTCTGTGTTTTTCGGCTACGTCGATGACATACTCGTTGGCCGTGCCATTTCCGGCCTTGTACACGTAGGGGCTCATAAGCACATGGTCTTCGTTGATGGCAAAGCCGTATGCACGCTCGCGTACCCGCAAGGCGCGCAACCTGAAAAGCGGCGGCGGACTTTTTTCGCGTCCGGCTCCGGCGGCACCCGCCATGCCTTTATCTGCCGGCTCTCCGGTTTTTCGCCTGTCGGCGCCATCACCTACACCGACAGAAAGCGAAAAACCGGACAATCTATTACCTTCCAGAGGAAAGCGATAGCGATATACGCGACGGCCGGTTTCGCTCAGCCCCAGGAACGAGGCGTCCGGTGGGATGAGCCAAGAGGGTTCCCCATCAGAGGAAAAAACCATGCGAACGCCTTGTGGAACCTCGACAGGAACGAGTTCGTACTCCAGTTCCAGTGCGGAACCGCTTTCGATGCCCGCAGCCTGCTCCAAGGAAAACTTCAGCACACCTTCATGGTCGAGCCTTAATTCCCCCGCAACCGAAACCTTATCCAGTGCCGATACCGGCAAGGCACGATCATGTGCATCAAAAACGGGGAAGACGGCCGGTTCGGCGAAGGAGCAGGCCGAGACGAGAAGACCTGCCAGAAGGATCCACGCAGGCCCGTATTTAGGCATGGTCAGAGGGAAATGACGCTCTTGGCGATGAGCTGGGCGATGGAATATTTCCTGTCAGCGGTCAACTCGGCATCCGCGCGCAGGAAGCTTTCGAAGCGACCGATAAAATCACCGGGCAGTATTTCCAGTTCCTTCACCTGCTCGTAGAAACCCCGATGGGAGGGTTCGAAACGACGGTTGATGCAGAAGAGCACGACGCAGGCATTTTTGATGAAGCCAGCGGAAGATATCAAGTAATGGAAGTCGTCGCCCTGCATGAGGGCCGCACCCAGGTCGCTCAGGAAGTGTTCCATTTTCGATTCGTGGGCGTCCCGCATCTGTTTCCAGAAAGCCTCGGGCAGTCGGGTAAGCCGCTCCCTCAAATCGTCAATCCAGGGGCTTTTTTGATACAATATCTCGCCCCGCGACAGGCGGTAGAACATGTAGGTACCGGAATCCTTGATCAGCCAGAGCTGTTCGGTACGCTTGTCGGCTATATCCACCACCTCTTCGATCTTCTCCACGGCCTTATATTCGATGCGCACCGGCAGGCCATCTATCAGAAAGCGGTCCTTGTTCTGCAGCGCAGAGGTTTCAAAGACCGCGACATCCTCGCCAAAGGCCGTTTTTCTTTGTTCCGTGCTTGGAATGGGACCTATATGGTACACGTCCAGTATCAGCGCAAAGTAGGGATCGAGGGTGTCGGGCAAGGCTGCCTCATTCAGGGCTATGCAGTCTACCGTCGGCCATTGGGAGACCACGGCGATGAATCTATCAGCAAGGACTTTGGTTTTTCGTTTCATGAGGCTTCCTTTCCAAGTTACTGTACACACTACTGGAAGGAATGTATCATGAAAGCGGCGTTTTGAAAATATGATCTCTACCAAGGTTCCGTATTCGCGCCTCGTCGCCCTCTTTCCCCACGATGATTTCTTGCGTCCTATCCGGGCGTACCGATCCCGATTGTTTGGTTCCGGCCTTATTGGGGCCTTTTCATTTCCAGCCTGTATCCCGCTAGGCTATGCAAACGAGGCCCTGAAACACGATCAATTGATCAATTTAGCAATCTTCCTGCGCCTACAAGCGGAAAACGCAGCAGGTCATTTCCACCTGGGCAATCCAGAAGAGCCAAAGTACCTGGACGAACCGGGATTTTCATACATACCGATGCGTGTTCATCCAATCATTAATGAGCTTCCTTCAGGGATTCCCCTACAATCCTTTTCAGAACAATTTTTTATACTATGCCTCGCTGATTTCAAGGATTCAATGAAGCAATTAATACCGGCAGGTCAGCCAGTTCCGGCGGAGGGGGAATCTATCTTTCCACTTCATTTCCGTGCGGCCTTTGTGGCAAATCTGCTGGTATGGCCTGCGAGTCACGGCGCAACTGGGCTTTCATTCTGCTGGGAACGCGGAAAATCTGTGTGGCTTCCCTCGCCACCGCGCCGGGATGCCCAAAAATGAGCGTCGACCTTACGAAATCCGGCGATTGCATCCATGTGGAGATAAAGGCCGTACCGTCCGCTTCCAAAACGGAAATAGCAGGTTCCCAAAACGGCAAGCTCCGCGTACGTATCGCTTCCGCACCGGAAGACGGCAAGGCCAACGCTGAACTTTGTGCATTTTTCGCCAAAACACTTGGCTGCCCCAAGAAGGACGTGTCGTTGGTGCGGGGAGAAAAATCAAGAATCAAGGTTCTTGCCTTTCCCCTCAGCGTGGAAGCAGCCTTAACTACCTTGCTTAAGGATATTCCCTGATCCGTAAGTCACCCGGCTCACTCTGCCCGTAATTTTTCCCATTCCCGCTCTGTATCAAACCAATCCAAGCGCACCAATGTAAAAGCCCTCCATCGTGGAGGGCTTAACATCTACCTTTGCGGTAAGACTTTACTACTCTGAGCCGCACACGGTTCGAACGTGTGACCCACGCCTTAAAAGGGCGTTGCTCTACCTACTGAGCTAGCGGCCCGCTGGGATACAATAAACAAAAAGGCGGGCGCTGGTCAATACCTGATGGCTGGCGGATACATCAATACCTGAAAAGAAGGCCCAAATCAAAGGCGAAAGCGGGGTTCTTTCCAGGATCAAGTCCAAGTTCCATGCCCCGCATCGCAAAATCCATGCGCATGAAAGTAAGATCAAGACCAAGACCAAGGCTGGGTAGGGCATCGTTTATACCGGCCCGCAGGCTCAAGGCATCCAGAACCACCAATTCCATACCCATGGCGATATTGAGTATGGGGTTCCGCGGAATGGGGTTCAGGAGATCCAGGAAATCATGATAGTCGAACAGGAACATAAGGCCGGAAAGATAGCGTTCAAGAACAGGAATACGTGGAGTGAAAGCGATGCCCGCGTCCAGCCTGGGTGAAATCAAGCCATATTCGGAAGAAACCACATCAGTATCGCCGGTCATAAAATCCATGGCCGATAGATATTCACTCACCGAAGATGGCGAATACGCATCGCGGCACACGACGGCTACGGTGAACAAGGATCGGTACTCGTAGCGCATGCCCAAATCCAGCCCGACCCCGGCGGTGGTAAAGAAGGGTTTATCTTCCATTGGATTTCCGGATGCCAGATCAGTAACCGTGAAAATGGACGCGCTCAGGCTCAAGGATCCACGAATGTACCCTTTTCCCAGGAAACCCACATCAAAGAAATGATTGCCGGAAGGACTGAAGCGGAACGCATAGCCGCCTACCATCATCAAATCTTCAGAAGCGATGGCCGATAGCGAGGTTCCCGGCGCGTTGGCATGTACGGTACTGCGATTGAATAGGCCAAAACCCAAGCCCCTGCCAACCCAGCCGAACGACAAGGGTCCGGCAATATCCGCTCCGGCATTGAAGCCTGCGGGGCCAATCAGGTCCGATATATCGAGCTTTGCGGTAGGTCCCAAGTAGGTTTGGACAGAATCAATTATATCGAAAACAGGTCCGTAGACCGTGGTTGTCAGCTCGGCAAAGCTAAGCTCTTCTTTCGCACCGGCAAATCCTGCAGGATTCGAGAATAGTGAGGAAAAGTCATCCGCCAGGGCAGCATGTACACCGCCCATGGCATTTTCCCGAGCGGACTGGTGTTCGAAGGGCGCGACGTTTCCAACAGCGTAAAGACCGCTACCAAGAAGAAGGCAAAAACCCATGAATGCGAGCGATAATCGTACCCCACCGCAACTTCTCACTATCGCTCTCCTTTGGTAATAGGGTTATGCGTACCTAGTTGGTCGTTAAATTCAGTGAAGCCAGCATGCTGGCTAGTTCATCCCCACCGCCTTCCAGCTCGTATTGTTCAGCTGCTGCGGTGGCGAGAGCGATGGCCAGTATTTGGGATTCACCGACAGGATTATCCGGGTCGATACCCTCGATATACAGCTCTATGCCATCTTGGTCTAAGGCGGCTTCGGAGGCCATCAGGGTCAAGGCTGCGACGGCTAGTTGTCCGGGGTCGGCCGCAGCGACGAAGGCATCGAAGGCTACGGTATCCGCAGGATCAGGCAGGGCCAACAGCAATCCGTCCGCCGCTTCTTCAAGATTGCCCAAACCTGCCAGGGTCTGATCCATTATCCCGATTATTTCGCTCTCATCGGCCTCTGCCAGCTGATCGGCGACGGAAAGCACCGCAGGTCCGATACCGGAAGCCGAGGCGGCAGCGTCGACAGCCGCGGTACGCAGCAGCACCTGGTCGGCTGCACTGGCACCAGCCATGGCGTCATTGATGCCGTCCAGAACAGACATGGCCAGATCGGGGTCGTTCTGGGCCAACTCCACCAATTCGGCGGCGTTTGAGGCATCAACTTCAGGAACCAGCGAATCGGGATCCCTGGCCAAAGACTCGGCAAGGGAGGTCGTAAAAAATTGCTGGCACGACCCAAGAACCATCACGGTCAGGACGCTGGCAACAATACCGGCAAACACAATACCCGTGGTGGAACCTGGTCGCTTCAAAATCATCTGCTTATACTCCAATCAGAAACGGAAAGCAACTTCAGCGGATACGCCCGAGCTCGGGCTGTCGCCCGCGTACTTGCCCAATTCCCGTGTGAAGGCTGCTATATTCAAGTCGAGAAACAACAATCTGGCACCCGCTCCTGCAGTAATATAACCCTGATTGATTCCCGCGCGTAACTTGATGAAGCGCAACACCCTGATTTCCGTCCCCAGATGCAGGAGCGACCAGGGTGATTTCTGCTGGTCCCCGAAGACAGCGAAGGGATCTGAAAGTTCAGCATGTACGGTCGGGTCGATGAAGAAGCTCATGGCTCCCATATTGAAATGGTATGCCGCACCAAGGCTGATATTCATGGGAACTATGTAGGTATCACCGCTTTCTTCCCCGCCCTCCGGCAAGCCGCCGGAATTCTCGAAGGCGGTCAGCCATTCGTTCGCGCCAAAGGTAGACATGGCGTAACGGGTACCGAAGAGGTCCCTGAACGAGAGGGACGCGGTGAGGGATCCGAAGGTCAGCTTGGTTCCCAGATCTATGCCCAGCCCCGAACCTTGGTACACCTTGATCTCGTCCAAGGCTCTGTCCATTTCGGTCTCATCATCGCTATCGGAAGCGGTGATGATTCCAAGTGCGGATTTGGCGGACAAGGGAGCGAAAATCTTGATGCCCGGCCGCAGGTCGGCACCGACGGACAATTTCATGAAATTCGTATTTATCGGGGTAAGGGCCAATCCACCTATTATGGCAACCTCTGCCGAAGCATATCCGCTTACACCTGCGGGAAAGGGCGTACCAAACAGGAACAGCTCGTTGGAAGTAATCAGACCAAAGCCCAAACCCCGACCAACATAGCCGATACCACCTGCGGTACCCATGCCTACACCATTTTTGGAAGCACGTTCGATATAATCGACTACGGAATTCATATCCGTCTCACCCGCATCATCGGTAAAATCCGTTTCCATCAATTCAACAGGGTTGCCAAAAGTCCAAGGCATCGCCGACGCTATGGTCAGGCTGCCCTTGGGACTGGCAAAACCCGCCGGGTTGGTGAACAGGGCTTCGAACCCTCCGGCAATTGCCGAGAAGGAACCACCCTGGGCCATGATCACCGGGCTCTTGGGCGCGAAGGGCGCCAATTGAATCTCTTTTGCAAAAACAGCCGTCGCGGACATGAAGAACGCAAACGACAAGCATGCAAGTATGGTTTTCTTCATCTATTGCTCCTTACGCTCACACTGCCGGCTCTTCAGCAGAAAGCCCCATCAAATCCAACAGGTCCGTAATTCCGGATGCATCAAAAAGCGCGGTATTGAAGGGATCTTCTGTCATGATGGTCATATTGTCGGCAAGGAACATATCGCCGTCAGCACCAAACAGATCATCCGGGTTGAATGGCACAGATGGATCGGCCGGATTGATAAGCAATTCGTAGATCAATGCAGCCTTTTCATCATCCGTGAGATCTAAAGTAGGTTGTACCGAATCCATCAATGCGCCAAAAACAAGAGAGACCACGGCAGCCTGGCCGGTATCCAGACCCAGCTCTATGTCGGCGCCTCCATCAAGGGCTTCACCGACTGCTGTGTAAGCAGTTGCGACACTCTTCATATCAGCTGCAAAAGCGATAAAGGCTTCCGCGCTGGATGCGACTGCCGAATCAGACCCAAAAAGGCTGGAAATTACCGAGTCCATGGTAAGATCGGCACCAGTTTCGAGTTCTTCGGAAGCCGCCAAGGCAGCACCCACGATCCCGTTGACCGCGTCCCCGGTGTCGGTAGTGAGAAGGGTAATCTCGGCATAGAGGGCAGCCGCTTCGGCAACATCGTTAGGGTCAGTCGCCGTGGTGTAGAAATCCGACAGGTTGGCGAGGATAGCCGCAAGTTCCGTTGGATTTTCTTCAAGCCTGGTTACAAAGGTCTCGCCGAAGGCACCATTTTCACCGCCCTTGTTATCCTGAAGTTGGGACACGAGGCTTGAGCCTTCCGCTTTTGACAATTCATCGATATTTGGACCGTCCAAACCCGAAAAGATGTTGACATTGCTGAATAAAAGATCACAAGAGACAAGGGTCGCAACCATGGCGACGACTGATATAATCAGCAGACCGGAAATGGTTCTTTTCATCAGGATACCTCCGCGGTAAATATATGATAACACAAGCGACAGAAATTAACCAGTTTTATCCCTGAACTCAAGATAATATCTCCAATAACTCCGCTCGAAGGTCAAAAAAAGCATGATCCGCAGGTATATTAATAAGGCAACGTATCGATGTTGCCATTCTGGGAAGCGGTAGACCAGGAGGTGCATGGACGATAAGTTTCAGATAATTTCCCGATAACGCGGCGAACGAACGATCCGTGTCCGCATTGTCCTCTCTGATCGCCTTATCAGGCGTATATCCGGCCTCAACGACAGCGTCGACCTCCCGTCCACACCAGCGCTCCAGGTAGGCCTGGCGGCCAATATGGGCAAGCGAGATCAAGCGTTCTACCCGGGAGCTTGCCGTGCGCTCGGGAACCCTGGGTTTCATTTCAGCGGCTTCGGTACCCGGACGCGCCGAAAAGGGAAAAGCGTGTATCCAGGCGAAACCGACCTCCTTGCACAGGGCGTAGGTCCGCTCGAAATCCGCGTCGGTCTCGCCGGGAAAGCCAGCGATGATATCGCAGGCGAGGAAGGGGTCATCCTTGGCGGCTCGCAGGAACCTGGCTGCATTGAGCACCTGGCCGGAATCATAGCGGCGTCGCATGGCCCGAAGGACGCTGTCGCTTCCCGATTGGACCGATAGATGAAAATGGGGCCTGACGCGGGGGTGCGACACGGCGCGGGCAAAATTTCCGTCTACGCCATCCGGTTCGGTCGAGGATATCCGCAGGTGTATTCTTTTTGTTCCCGATAAAAGAGTGCCGATCAGGGCCGGCAAGTCTGTCTCCTTGTTCCGGTATCGTGACAGGTTGATGCCCGTAAGGACTGCCTCGGAATAGCCTTTCTCTTCAAGTTCCCTCAGGCGATTCAAAGCCCTTTCCGAGTCCAGGCTCGTACTCGGACCGCGCGCAAGGCGCACCCTGCAGTAGGCGCAGAGATTGTCACAACCATCCTGAATTTTCAGGGAAGCCCGACTATGATAGGCAAAATCATTGGCGTCGAAGCGGAATCTGTCGGCCGCACTGATATCGCCGGAGCTTGACCAAGCCTGCAACAATCCCGGTATCTCCGCTGTGGAACACGCGGAATCCGCCAGATGGCCAGGAAGGTCCATGAGGGCGGCCTTACGATCACCGGATACAACGGTGATGCGGTGCCTTTCCGGAACCCGTGGAAGCTCAGCATCATCGCTACCGGAATCTGCGATGCCCTGAAGCGAAAGTTCCAGTTCCTGAATAGCCGCCGCGTCCAGCTGGGCGTAGCACCCGGTAACGATGATGCTGGAAAAGGGCCGGTCCCGCAGGAGTTTCCGGATCTCACGACGGGCTTTCTGTTCCGCCATGGAAGTGACCGTGCAGGTATTGATGAAATAGATATCAGCCGCCTGCCCCCAGGGTTGGACCGGAAAGCCTTCCTGCCTGAAGGCCTGGGCGATGGATTCAGTCTCAAGCTGGTTGAGTTTGCAACCCAAGGTATGGAAGGCAACGCTGATGGTCGGCATCTCAGTTCCGGGGAGCCAAAGCCCGGCGGGTTCTTTCGAGCCCGCGCTTGGCGTCTGCGGATTGGGGATCCAGGGTCAGCGCTTTCTCGTAGGCAACCACGGCATACCTGTTGTCGGCGGCTTTTTCCCTGGCATAGCCCAGGCGGGTCCACCAAGCCGCATTGCCAGGCGCGTAACGCACCGCAGTGGACAAAGCGATATCGGCGTGCCTGAACCGGCCTTGTCGGGCATAAATCTCGCCTATGTAATAATATACCACATCGATTCGGCCACCATCCGGCGAAAGGTTGGCGTATTCCTGAAAAAGTTTGAGCGCTTCCTCGTTACGGCCTTGGTGAAAACGGGCCTCACCCAGGGCCTGTACGATGCGGGAATCGTAACGGTTAATTCCCCTACCCCGTTCGGCATACAAGGCCGCATCGTCGAAGCGTTTCATGGCGATGAAGCTCCAACACAGCACCACGTAGGAATCCATGTTGGAAGGAGTGTTTTTCAACTCTTCCAGACAGATACCGACGGCGGCTTCGTAGTTGCCGAGTCGATATTCGCGTAGCGCATCCTGGGATTCCTGTGCACCTGGGGATGCCAGAAACACTCCGGAAAGGAGGACAACGAGAATAAGGAAAAATGATTTTGGTGCCGGTCGTACCATTCCTGCTTATTCCGATTTGACCGGAAGTGCGGACATCGAACAATTACCGCTGAATTGGCAACCCGTCTCCATGAGGATTTCCGGAGATGCAATATCACCCGTCATCCGGCCTGATGCGGTAAGTTCTATGCGTTTGCTGGCAAAAACATTCCCGGCAAGGGACCCGCGAAGGATAAGGGTGGAAGCCCGGATGTCGGCTTCCACGAAGGCACCTTCGGCTATAACCAAGTCCGAACTGGTTTCGATGCGTCCCGATACGTGTCCCTTGATCATGAAGGGTTTATCGAAGGCGATGGCACCGGCGAATTCGATATCCGGCGATAAAACGGTATCAAATTCTTCTTCATCGAGGATATCGTTCTTCACATCAGTCATGTATCCACCTTTTTGAAGGTTTCGCTTTGTATCCAGAATATAGGCGAGCCGGAAGGCGCGTCAAGTTAATCAGTCCCCGCTTTCCCATCCAATTCAGCCATGGTTGCGTTAAAGGCTTCCATCACCGTGCTGCGCATCCGCTCTGAATACGGGTTGAAGCGCTGCATATCCTCAAACAATTCAGGTGCGTCGCGGACACACTGCCTTACGACGGCTTGGAGCCTTTCGAACCAACGGGTAGCAATGGCAGTATCTGGTAAGCCCATCCGGGACAGTGAACGCCCGACGAAATGGGTAAGGGCTTGCGAATACGCCGCTTCCCTATCGTGTTGGTCGCAACTCATACGCACGACATTAAGACCGAAGGAGCGGAAAACCTCGGACCAAAAGAGTACGTCTTCCTCTTTTGCCCTGACGGGATCGACCATCACCGAAAGCCCTTCCAGACCATCCTTGGCGGACTCGGGACCGAACATCGGGTGGGTCGCCAGAATCCCCGCGTGGGCAGGCAGGATTTCCCGCATCCATCGTGCGGGTTCCACCTTGACTGAACAGGTATCCGCGATCAGGATTCCAGGCTTCAACATAGGCGCTATGGAGGCCAAAGCCTGAGGAACAGCCCGAATGGTTACACAAAGGAAAACCAGGTCACAGGCGCACAAGCCCTCGAGAGTCACACGACTGACACCCTCCGGCAAAGGGCGCGCGGGGTCGATATCATACGCGACCACGTCGAAGCGACGGGCGAGCAAGGCGCTCCAAAATGATCCGAACCTGCCCAAGCCGAATACCCCGACGGTCATAGGCCCGAGTATACCCGTTCGTACAAATCATGCTCAAGCAGTTCCTTCACTAATTGAATAAAGAATAATGAAGAAAACCAGTTTTGAAATTTCACCGCATACTTGTGTCGAAAGCAGCTTAGGAGTATGCTTAAAACGATTCCGGGTTTATTTTCATCAACCCTGAATCAAATATTAATTCTTTTACCATAATGATTTATAGGAGTGTGTAATGAATTTTACCGAGCAGATGCGTACGAAAGCCCAACAAATGAAAAAGCGGCTCGCTTTTCCGGAAGGAACCGAACCAAGAACGGTAAAAGCCGCGAGGACCATCATCGACCAGGGGATCGCTTCCCAGGTCACCCTGATCGGTCCTGCTTCGGCTGTCGCGGAAGTCGCCTCCAAGGAAGGGGTAAAACTGGATGGGATTCTCGTGGCCGATCCATCGACCTCGCCGGTTCTTGAGAGTTTTGCGAAAGAATTCTACGAAATGCGCAAGCACAAGGGCATGACCATCGAGCAGGCCCGGATAGACATGAAGGCACCCTTGCGTTGGGGCGCGATGATGGTGAAGCTGGGCCAGGCAGACGCCATGGTGGCCGGAGCGGAAAGCACCACAGCCGACGTTCTTCGGGCAGGGCTTGCCATCATCGGTACTGTTCCGGGTTCAAAAACCGCATCATCCTGTTTCGTCATGCAGAACAAGGATCCCAAGTGGGGAAGCGAAGGGGCAATGATTTTTGCGGATTGCGCGGTTGTCCCCGATCCAAATGCCGAACAGTTGGCCGAGATCGCCCTATCAGCGGCCCAATCCTGCCGTGAATTCCTGGGTGTCGAACCTGTAGTCGCCCTCCTTTCCTTCTCCACCAAGGGTTCCGGTGGCGATCATCCAGACGTGCTCAAGGTACGCCAGGCTCTGGATATTATCAAGCAACGTGATCCCAGGCTTGTGGTGGACGGCGAGTTCCAGGCGGATGCGGCCTTGGTGCCTTCCGTGACCGACAAGAAAGCACCGGGCAGCCCCATCCGCGGCAAAGTGAATGTGCTGGTTTTCCCCGATCTTGGCGCGGGTAATATTGGATACAAGCTAGTGCAGCGCCTGGCCGGTTCAGAAGCCTATGGTCCCTTCCTGCAGGGCTTTTCCCTGCCAATAAGCGACTTGTCCCGGGGTTGCTCGGTGGAAGACATAGTAACAACGGCTTCGGTAACCCTGGCCCGGGCCAAGTAAACAAGCGATGGACGCGCGGCTGCGTAAAAAGCTCGAGCGCGCCCTCAAAGCCGGTGCCGAACGGGATTACCCTTCGGCTGTCCGGAATCTTGAAGACATCCTTTCCAGTACCGATGAAGTACCGGAAGCCCTGTTATATCTGGGAAGGGCCCGACATGCACTGGGCGATCATGCCAGGGCAATTTCTTGCTTCAACGAATTTCTTCGCATAAAACCACGGTCCTTTGCGGGACATTTTTTCGCCGGCCGTAGCTATCTGGCCTTGGGGATCCCAAAAAAAGCCGTCCTGCTGCTGAACGAGGCGATCAAGCACCGTCCGAATGACCCGGAAGCCCTGGCCTTACTCGGCATCGCCTATCTAAAAGCCCGCCGTTCAGCCAGCGCGGTCGAGATTCTCGAACAGGCCGTTCAAGTCGCTCCGAATGACCATAGAATATACCGGGCCTACCTCAATGCCCTGCTTGTTCGCGGTGTCAAGCTTGCCCGTTCCGGAGATCCGGTTATCGCCCGGCAGATGCTCGGATTTGTCGTGGGGAACGGGTTGGATGAGGTGTTGCCACGCCTGGAACTGGGACGTCTCCATCGGGAAGCGGGCGATATGGAAGCGGCTCTTTTCCAATACCAAAAAGCAATCAGTCTTGCTCCGGAGGACCCTCAACTGCGCTGGTATCGGGCTTCGGTGCTCATGTCCTTGGGAAAAAATGCCGAGGCCCAAGCCGATCTGGATGCGTTACGTTCCTTAGGTGCTGATATACCCAAGATAAGCTGGAATGCTGAGCTGGTTGACCGTTTCATGTTGCGTTCCTTTATCGAGCAGGGCGACTGGAAACGCGCGCTCCTAACCTGCCGGGAGTGGCTGAAACTCAGGGGTTCGGATGCTTCGATTCACGCAATTTTCGCGGAAGCACACCGTCAGACGGGAAATCTGGATTCGGCTGAAAACCATGCCAGGAAAGCACTGGATTTGTCGCCGAAAGAAAATGCCCTGCACTATTGTCTTATTCCCATCCTGTGGGAAAAAAATGACTGGCCACTGCTGGCCGATGAACTCCGCACCGCAACAAAAGCTGGGTGTGAGAGCGGTATACTGCTTCGCTTTCAGGCCTTACTGGCGACCAAAACTGAAAAGGACGATAAGAAGGCATTGTCCATAGTTCAGGAGGCCATACGCAGGACAGGTCCTGCACCGGCCCTCATGCTCGCTTTGGCCCAAACGTATGTCCGCCTTGAGCTTGGCGATCTGGCCTTGCCCTGGTTTGAAAAAACCATCGCCTTGGAACCGAATAACGAAGCGGCGATCCTCGGCCGCATCTCGGTTCTGGAGGCTATGGAAGAGGCTTCGGAAGGAACTACAGGCAAAAAACTTCTGGAGGCGTATCGTGACTACTTCACCACGCATCCGGAAGCCAGCGAGACCGGTCGAAAATATGCGCTACTTCTGGTGAAGCGTAACCTTTTCAAGGAAGCTGCCCGCGAGCTGGAGCTTTTACTTGTACGGGAAAGCGAAAACCGCAGTCTCAGGCGCGTTCTTGCCTATACGTACCGGAAATCGGCACGTTACCGGGAAGCCGTGGTGTTGCTTAAAAATTTACTTAAAGAGGATACCCATGATATACGCTTACTACTGGAGCTTGCCCACTGCCTGGACAAGTCCGGTTCGTCATCCTACGCGATCGCACTGCTGAAAAAATCCCTGATCGCCCTCCCCGGCAACGGAGAACCCGCCCTCGTACTGGGTATTCTACTGGTTAGGGAAAAAAAGAACGAGGCCGCTCTGGAGGCTTTCAGGGAGGCCGCAGCCCGATTACCGAAAGATCCCCGTCCCTTAAGAAAAATGTCCGAACTGTATCGCGCGAGCGGAGTTGCCGAATTTGCCGATCGCTATGAACGGGAAGCAAAATTACGCGAAAGATAGTAAAAATGGCATTTGCCGTATTCTGGAAATAGACTATACTTTGAACGACGGAGGGTAAGATGGCAACAAAAGCAATGGATCTATTCGAGGCATACTCGCAAAACAAGCTTCCCAAAGATGAAGGCTACATTGTTTCTTCATTTTTCAATGCGAATTCTACCTATTCCAAATACGAAATCGTGTCGTATTCGGGCGTAAAATCGATCTACCTTACCGAAGAAGGCCTTACTTTTCAGACCAACGGAAAAAAAATGCACATCCTTACCGAACCCGCAAGTTACCCCAACAAGGCCATCGAACCCTATGTTCGAACCAACGCAGACCAAATCCCCTTACGATTCTCGGAACTGGACCAGATTGTGGCAAAGAATCTTACCCGCATCATGATAGCGAAAAAACCGATGATTTCATTCTCTGCCTTTACCATTCTCAAGCCCACGGGCATCAATTTCTCGCTGGTCTTTTATAGGCTACCCGATGTATTCGATACAATGGCAATATTTTTCGAAAAAACATTCAACAAGGAAGCCGGCGTTCCCATGGTCGATTCCAAGAAAGCAGCGCGCAAGGTTGTGGAGATCATGACGGCAACCATGGCCTGGCATAACAGCGAGATAGTCTGAGCAAAAAAAAACCGGCTTGCGCCGGTTTTTTTTTCACACCAGGGTCAGGTTTTCTTGGCCCTTTCCAACTCGATCTGTGCTACCGCCAACAAGGCTATAGGTACCGAATAAGAGGAACAAGAAACATAATCCAAGCCTGCTTCCATACAGAAACGTATGTTATCCGGATTGGCTCCGTGCTCCCCGCATAAACCGGCAATCAGGTCTGGCCTGGTCATCTTGCCCCGTTCAACGGCCAAAGATATCAGTTCCTTGACGCGTGGATCCAGGCTGGAGAAGGGATTCCCCTCCATCAGGTCGTAACGTGTGTAGTCGGGCATGAAAGCCGTAAAATCGTCCCTGGACAAACCAAGGGTCGTCTGGGTAAGGTCATTGGTCCCAAAACTGAAGAAGCGTCCATATTTCGCGATTTCCCCTGCACCGAGCGCCGCTGCGGGCAACTCGATCATGGTGCCCACCGTATAGGGCATGAGCTTTGCCTTTTGCTTTTTGCGGAATTCCTCTTCGACCTCTACCAGGCCCTTGTAGGTACTGCCTTCGATCTTCTTCCCGTACACGATAAGTTTCAACTCGGATGCATTCATTACGATGGGGATCATGATTTCCGGATGGACGCTCACTTTCTCGGCCTGTAACTTGTAAGCGGCTTCGAATATTGCCTTAACCTGCATCTCGTAGATTTCCGGGAATGAAACCGCGATACGACAACCACGATGTCCCAGCATGGGATTGAACTCTGCCAAGGCTTCAACCCGGGCGAGGACCTCGGATTTCAACACTTTCTTTTTGCGGGACTTTTCAAGATGTGCCAGGAAAGCGGCGAGCTCATCGTCGTTGTGGGGCAGGAATTCGTGCAAGGGAGCATCCAAAAGCCGGATGGTAACTTCCTTACCCGCCATGGCCTTGAATATTCCGTAAAAATCATCCCGTTGTATCGGCCGGAGTTTTTCCAGCGCCATCGCGCGTTCTTCTACCGAATCAGAAAGGATCATTTCACGGAAAATATTGATCCGGTCCTTTCCAAAGAACATGTGTTCCGTACGGCACAGGCCAATGCCTTCAGCTCCGAAGGAAAGCGCCAAAGTCGAATCGCGTGGACTGTCCGCATTCGCACGCACATGGAAACGCTTGATGAATTTCTTGGTGATGGCAATGAATTCCAACAAACCGGAATTTGCCGGATCAGGCTCTATCAATCTGGCGGTTCCCTTGAATACGCGGGATTCACCATAATAAGGCACGTTCACCGTAATGAAATCACCCTCAGTGAAAGTCAAAGCGCCCAGACTGGCTTTTTTCCCACGAATTTTCATTTCTGGAATGACAAGTGAAACCTTTCCATATTGGCGGGCGACAACCGATGCGTGGGCGGAATACCCGCCTTCGCAGGAAACAACGCCCGTAGCCACTTCGATAGCCTTAACGTCTTCGGCAAAGGTCGATGGCATGCATAGTATGAAACGATGGTCCTCACCTTTCTGGAGGGATACCTTATGAGCCTCCAATAAGGAATTTGTTGAGAAATATACACGCCCAATGGCAGCACCGGGTGCTCCGGCGATACCCCCGCCCCAGGAAGGAAGCCCTTTCGCGCTCGTTCCTTCGATGATGGGATGCAATATTTCATTCAAGCGACCCGGTTGGATGGAATTTATAGCCCAAGCTTCGTCGACTATTTTCCGTTTGGTCAGGTCCAGCAACAGTTTTATATCGGCCTGGGTAGATTTGGCTTCGACAGAGCGTTGCTCTATCAACCAAAGCTTACCCTTCTCTACGGTGAAAC
>CAXNJE010000015.1:0-34919 GCA_964202565.1 Breznakiellaceae bacterium
CCGAGAATTCACCAAGAGTTTGGAGTTTTCGACAATATCCATACCTGAATACCCCGCTTATCATGCTATTTACCATACTTTTTAACAGGACGACTGGATAGTCCCATCATTGGAGGCTGAAACTATGTTGAAGTTCGGTGTCATAGGAACCGGGATGATCGCGCAATACGGTCATGACGGAATGAAGGCGAGCGGCCAGGCGGAATGCGTTACGGTCTGCGATTCCAACGAGAGACGGCGGCTGGATTTCGCCAAGCACAATGGGATCAAAAAAGTCTTCGCTGACGCCAAGGATATGTTCGCGGACAAGGAAACGGAAGCCATCTACATCGCGGTGCCCAACTCCTTCCACGCCCCGTACGCTGAAGCCGCCCTTCTCGCCGGCAAACATGTACTCCTCGATAAGCCCTTTGCCCTCAACCTGGCGGAAGCCAAGCGCGTTACCGAGGCCTCCAAAAAAAGCGGCAAGCTTTTCATGCTTGGCATGAACCAGCGCTTCGCCGAGGAACCACAGAAAATCAAGAGCCTCGCCGAAAAAGGCTACTTCGGCGAAATATACCATGCCATGGCCTATTGGCGGCGACGCTCCGGCATACCAAAAGCCGGAACCTGGTTCGGCAACAAGGCCCTCTCGGGAGGCGGTGGCTTGCTGGATATCGGCGTCCACATGCTCGACCTCTGCCTATATCTGATGGACAACTTCGAGGCCGAATCCGTCTCCGGCTCAACCTATAGCAAATTCGGCAACCGGGGTCTGGGCTTCGGTGGCTGGGGCAAGTCCGATTCCGAAGGATTGGTCTTCGACGTTGACGACCTGGCTACCGCCCTCATCCGCCTCAAGGGTGGCGCTACAGTGAACCTCCTCATCTCCTGGGCCTGCAACCAGAAGGAAAACGACATGGTGAACGTCGAACTCCACGGTACAGAGGCCGGCGCCACCTGCTATCCGGCGGAGGTCTATCGTTTTGACGCCCAACTGGGCGCTTCGGTGAACGTCGGTTCCCTCAATCCGGCAATCAAATATCCCCATAAGGAACGGGGCGTCAACTTCGTCCGTGCCGTCCTTGGCGAGGAAGCCCCCTGTGTCACCATCGATCAGGCACTCAAGGTCCAGGGCATCCTGGACGCGATCTATCAGTCGGCAAAAGAAGGTCGGGAGGTTCGGCTGTGAAACCAATTTCAGTACAACTCTACAGTCTCCGCGCCGCATCCGAGAAGGACTTCGCCGGGGTCATCAAAAGCGTCGGAAAGATTGGCTATGCGGGCGTGGAACCCGCAGGTTTTTACGGGCTCAAGCCCCGGGAATTGCGCGCCATCGTCGAGGGCGAAGGAATGAGGATAAGTTCCACCCATGGTCCTTGGGCCAAGCCGGAAAACCTGACTGAGGTGATCGAAACCGCCTCGGAACTGGGTATCGACCTGGTCGCAAGCGGCTACGGAATCGAGGATTTCAAAGACCTTGACGCAATCAGGCGCACTGCCGACAAGACCAATCTCATGGTGGATATCCTGTCCAAGGAAGGTCTCACCCTCTTCCTGCACAATCACTGGTGGGAGTTCGAAAAGCTGGATGGGCGTATCAAGTACGAGATTTTCGCGGAGTTGGCGCCCAAGGTGAGTTTCGAGATCGATACCTATTGGGCCGCCAATTTTGGCGCCAACGACAGTGCCGCGGAAGTCTCCAAATTCAAGTCCCGCACGCCCTTGTTGCACATCAAGGACGGTCCCCTCGTCAAGGATGCGCCCATGGTCGCCTTGGGTACGGGCAGGATGGATATTCCCTCCATCGTCGCAGCTTCGGATCCGGCTGTCCTGCGCTGGCTCATAGTCGAACTCGACTCCTGCGCCACCGACATGCTCGAAGCGGTAGGAAGGAGCTATGAATACCTCACTTCGAAGGGACTTGCGAGGGGAAGGGCCTAGCGCTGGGTCGGCGGGGAACATGCTGGGTGCCGTCTTTAACCCGTATTTCTGATCAGAAATACGGGTTAACCGGTGCCCGGCATAGCGCGTCTAGCAGTAGCGTCCCGCTTCCTTGCAGGTCAGATATAGTTGGTTGATGTTTTCCAGCTTCGTCCCCGGACACACCGAGTTCCCGTCGCGAAGGACGAACTTCCGGCTTTTTTCCATTACCCCGGAACGCAAAATACGTTCCGTTTCGGAGCGTATTTCCTCAAGGCTGCCGAATTTGAGCAGCGGTACGTTGGGCCCGCCGTTAACCCGCGTATCCGGGGACAATTCGTCGTAGAGCCGGGAAAAATCGATGGGAAAGCCGGTGTCGAAATTTTTGATGCCCAGTTCCTTCTGCAGGACAGGAAAGAGGTGTTGGGCGTTGCCGCACAGATGGATACCCCTCTCACCGCCCTTCCCACCCAGCTCCGCGTATATTTTTTTGTGGAAGGGCAACACGAAATCCTGGTACATCTGCGGCGATACGAGCGCTATGGCGTCATCGCCCATGCCGAAGCCATGGTCAACTTCCGCCTGGTTCAGAAAGCGGCGCGCGGCTTTGATCCGTGCAATGATCGCATCTGTCAGGTAGCCCAGCAGCCGTAAGGCATAATCGGTATCGAACAGCAGATCGCTGATCAGATTTTCCGTTCCCCGGATCCCGCAGGCAACGGTGAATGGACCATCGGTTCCGGCCATGTTGAAGGGCAATTCAACCTTTCGGACCGGGATGCCCTCCCGTTCATAGGTCCTCGCCTTTTCAATGAAATATTCGTAATACCCGACCGCAGTCCCGCCTATCCCGTCGAACAGGCCAGGTGGTGGAGAATCCAGGATACTTTGCTTGTTTTCCTCGGTCAGGAAAGGCCGGGCATGGGGTTCCTCCGAAAACTCCGCCTCGCCACCGAGCCACACGATCTCGAAATAATTCTGGAAATCTATCATCAGTGAATAGCCGTCTTCTTTGGGATACCCCATCTGTTCGTCGGATAGTATGTTGAGGCGCTTGAATTCCTGCGCCCGGACCTGGCATTCGAACATCAGGTCCTTGTGGCGTATATAATCGGCCAGCGCGACCCTTTCCGGATTCTGTCCTTCCTGGGACAGCCAGATCCGCGCGTCGTAGTAGATCACTACGGGGACCCTCGAAGGCTTCCCGGCGGCATAATCCGCCCACACGATTTTTGTCTCTTCGTTATGCCTGTCGTATTGGGTCATTACTATTCCTTTACGCTGCCCAGCATGATGCCTTTGACGAAATATCTCTGCATGAATGGATACACCAGCAGCACCGGTATGGCTGCGATGAAAACCTGTGAAGCCTTGATGGTCCGGTCCGATATCCTGCGCATCAATTCGGCCTGGGCTTTGGTCAGCTGGCGTACGTTTGGTTGCACCAATATGGATTGCAGGTAGGTCTGCATGGGGTATTTGCGCGCGTCGTTCATGTAGATCATTCCATCAAACCAGGAATTCCAGTGATTGACGATGGCGAACACGGCGATGGTCGCTATCGAAGCCATGGAAAGCGGAATGTAGATCTGCCACAGGATCCTGAAATATCCCGCACCGTCCATGAACGCACTTTCTTCCATCTCCTTGGGGACGGATTTGAAAAAATTGATCATCAGGATGAGATTGAAAACCGGAACTGCTCCGGGAAGTATCAGCGCCCAGATGCTGTTTATCAGCCTGGTGTTCCTCACGATCATGTAGGAAGGAATCATTCCCCCCGAGAAGAGCATGGTAAAGACGAAGAACCAGACGATGGCAGTCCTGGGCTTGAATTCCTTCACCGATTTGGAAAGGGGGTACGCCGCTATGACTACCATCAGCATGTTCACCGAAACGCCCAGAACGACGCGCAGGATGGATACGCCCATGGCATCCCAGAACTGGGGCCTGTTCAGGATATATTCGTAGGATTTCAGCGTGAAATCCACTGGCCAGACCGAAACCCTGCCGGTCGAAACCGCGATGGTGGAACTCAGCGACAAGGCCAGAATGTGCAGCATGGGAAAGATACAGACCAGCGCATAGGCTATCATGCCGATGGTATTGATGAAGTTGAAGATCCTGCGTCCCGGTGATTTATCTATCATCCATGCTTCCCCCGGGTTTAAAAAATACGGTAATCCGCAAACTTGTAGGCCAGATAATACGAGATGCTTATCAGGACGAAACTGACCGTCGACCTCATGAGTCCCATGGCGGCTGCCAGGGAAAATTGGGCGTGCTGCAGGCCAGCGCGGTACACCCAGGTATCTATGACGTCGCCGGTGGACAGGACGAGAGGATTATAGAGCATCAGTATCTGATCGAAACCGGCGTTCAATATATAACCCATGCTTATGACGCACATGACTATGATGGTGGAGCTGATCCCCGGCAGGGTGATGTGCCAGGTCTGTTTCAGCCTGCCTGCCCCGTCGATGACGGCCGCCTCGTACAGGTCCTGGTTGATTCCCGCAATGGCGGCAAGAAAGATGATCGTACCGAATCCGGTGATCTGCCAGGTTTCCGTCACCACCAGTATGAAGGGGAAGAGCTTTGGAATTCCCAGGAAGCTTATCGCGTCGAAGCCCAGCCAGATGCGGAACTGGTTCAAGAGGCCATCGGACGCGAGCATGTCCCGCAGGGCACCACCCAGAATTACCCAGGAAAGGAAGTACGGGAAATAGATGATTGTCTGGATTGTCCGCTTGAAAAAGGCGCTACGGATCTCGTTCAGAAGTAGCGCGACAGCTATTGCCGCGATGGTTTCGACGACAATTTTCATACTGGCGATATAAAAGGTATTGAAGATCACCTGCCAGGTATCGGGCAAGGAGAAAATCCTCCGGTAATTGTCGAAGCCGACCCATTCGGAGCGCAGGAATCCCAGGGAAGTCTCATAGCGCTGGAAGGCCATCACGATACCGAACATGGGTCCATAACTGTACACAAGCACCAATGCGACGGGAACCAGGAGCATGATGTAAAGGGGAATTTCCCGCCTGTGCCTGTTCAGTGCCGTCATCGCCCAGCTCCCGGTCGCATTTGTTCTCCTTCATTCGGAATGTGCTCCCGGAACCTCCGTCCCGGGAGCGACAGCCTTATTTTTTTGCCTTATACCAATCGTTCACTTCCTTGCTGGAAGTGGCCAGATAGATCCTGTCATACTGGGCGATGAAATTGTCGAACTCGGAAATGTTCGAGCTTCCCATCACCACTTTGAAGAACATCTCGTCGTACAGTTTCTTTATGGTCGGGTTGTTTTCGATCATGAACTGGGTCGGTTCTGCGGTATACTCGTCGAACTGGAAAAGCTTGTTGTCGTTGTAGTACTTGGTCAGCGCCATGATGCCGCCTTCGGTGTATGTCCTGTAGGAGGGCCAACCTGCCTTGTCGCCTTTCTCTTCGTAGGCCTTTGCCTGATCGTAGAAAGACTTGAACGCCTCGCACAGGTTTTTTGTGTCCCCGGTCTTCATGGCTTCGGAGATGAATCCATAGGCTTCAAAGTTGAATTTCGGATTGTACACGCGGAGCGGGTAGGCCAGGAACATCTGATTATTGTCCGCAGGCTGGGTATTGTAGGTGTTGAACTCCATGGTCTTCGGATTGTTGTTCAGGTCGTGGAACAGGTTTGACATGATTACCAGGGCTTCCGGATTCCTGAACTTGCTGTTGACAACGTTGACTTCCCATACATCCACTGCCCGCGAACCCATCTTGCCTGGTTTCCCCGCAACCGTGGGGATGGCAACCGGCAACCAATCGGCGGACGGATCGGCGTCCTTGTGTAGCATGAGGGTTCCCCAAGGATCCCAGGTGTCGCCAAAGATGATTCCCGCACGGCCGGAAATTATTTCTTCCCTCAGTTTGTTCTCGTCAAACAGGCCAAAATCCTTGTGGATGTATCCCTTCGAATAGTATTCGGCGAGCTTCTTCAGGGAAGTTTTGGTACCTTCCCGGAATTCCGGACCGAACATGCCGTCCTGGAGGGCTCCTTTGGAATCCTTCAGCCAATAACCCGGGAACGATCCGAAGGTATGGAAAAAGACCCTGCGGATTCCCCAGGTGGTGCTGTCCAGATCGGCACCCTTGAGCGCAATGGCGTAGGTATCCTTTTTTCCGTTCTTGTCGGGATCCTTGTTGGTGAACGCGTCCATCACGGCTTCGAGTTCGACCAGGGTTTTCGGAGCGGGCAAACCCAGTGCCTTCAGCCAATCCGCCCGAATCCAGATGCCCTGGGTCATGTCATGGTACGACATTCCGTTGGGCAATCCGTAAATCCGTCCGTTCCTGGTTACAGTGTCGCGCATTCCCGCGAAATCGCCGGTAAGGAAACTCTTCAGATAGGGGCTCCCGTACTTTTCTACCGCATCCGTAAGATCTGCCAGCTTGCCCGCCTTCAGCAATTTTTCAAAGTTGGTCCTGGAGATGTTCATCATGTCCGGAAGATCGTCGGATGCAATCATTATATTCATTTTCTCTTCCAGCTGGGAAGCTGGAACCGTCCACAGGAATCTGTACTTGACGCCCAGATCCTTCAGCCAGCGCCGGGTATAGATGTTGTTTTCAAAGGTGTCACCGTCCTTGAACCACTGGGAATTGTCTGTTATCCCCAGAACCGAAGTGACTTCTATGGCTGGGTCGTATTTGCCCGCGGCATTGGGAAGTGCGGCTGTGGTGCCTTTCGCTGCAGCATCCTTCTGCGCTCCGCCAAAGGCGAGTGACAGCATGCCCATTCCGCATAAGCCCGCCAATATGACCCTTTTCAGTGTTCTGTTCATGACTTCGACTCCTTTATAGCCTGGTTGAACTGAATCTTCGTCCCGGCAAGGCCGGGATGGAAAGCACTATGTTAATGGATGGGTTACCCCGGCCCGTCTGCCCGCATCACCCAACGATGCTCTTTCGCGCTTGCGCGTAAATCCTTTCAAGCCGGACCCGGGTGTCGTCCGCAATTACCGGTTCCTGCTTCTTGTAATCCGCCGTATATTCCGCTACTTGGTCATGGGCACGGGCGAGCAGGTCTTTCTTGCCCTTCGCCTCCCAGACGTCGAAGGAGAGGCGGCTGAAAATCTTCGATGGCCACCAACTCTTCCGAAGGTGTTCGACCGTATGCTCTTCGGCCATGAAAACACCGCCGATGCCAAGTCTTTCGATCAGTTCCTGCGCGATGGTTTCCTCCGTTGCCTCAAACCCATCTACGATGAAGTTATAGGAATCGAGCCACTCGTCATCCAGCAGGAGTTGTTCGAAACTGAAACCCTGGTCCGCCCCCGCGATTCCCTGGCAGCCGATACCTACCGTTCCGGCCAGGCATGAGAAAATCGCGTTTGTGGCTTTTTCGAATCCACCCTGGAAATCGGGTAGCAGCGCATCGGTAAGTGCGGAATTGGACCCGCCTGGTATTCCGTAAAATTTTGCCATCTGGGCGGAGCCTATGCCGATCAACGCCTGGCTGGGCGACCCGAAGGAACACAGCAGTGTGGAGGGGTCCACCGCATGGCTGCCGTGGCCATACCAGGCCATAAGCCGCCCGGTCAGTGCATACACGCTGAACAGGCAGGCGAGCACTTCCGCATTGAGCGAAGTGATGATTCCTGCCGGGGTGATGGGCGCGGTACTTCCGCCCAGGATCATCGGTGCAATCCCCAGATCGTGGCCTCGATCCGCGAACAGGACTGCCATTTCCAGCGTCTCCTTCCTCAATTTGAAGGGACTGATGGTCTCGAAAAGGTAGCCTTCCTTCCTACCCATGACATCGGCCATATCCAGGATGTAACCCGCCGATTGGGGGGTAAGTATGTAGGTTCCGCCTTTTTTCTCCGAATAGGTGTAGAGTTGCAGATAACTGTGGATATCCGTAAAATTCGGACTCACGTCGGAGGGAATGGTGCACGCACTGCAATGGGGAATGTTTTTCAGGTGTCTGACCAGCGCGATGCCTCTCAGGATGTCGTCGGTATTGCCCAAGCGTCGGGCTTTTGTGTGATAGTCCACGACGAATACCTGGGTGGAGATGCCACCTGAAAGGTGTTCCCGTACTGTGGGATCCTTCGGCAGCGTGGCATGCCGTCTCAGTTCTGCAAGGAAGTTCTCCATCACAGTCACCGGTATGCGCATGGTCTGCTTTTCATAATCGACTATGGCACCAATCTTTTCGCAGCGGCGCAGGCTTTCCTGGTGCGGCATGGATAGGCCTATCCTTTCCAGTACCTGAATTGATGCCTTGTGGATGCGTCCCAGTTCTTCCTGGGTCAGTATTTCCACCGTTGCACGTAAATTTTTCACGTGGTATTCCTTTGGTCGCTAAATGCAGCGCCTGATGTAGGGTTTGTTGATTTCCCAGAGTTCGTCCAGAATTTTCACGGCAGCGTCTGCGGAGTTGACTACAGGATCCATGAGCAAGGCCTGCAAGGCCATTTTCCGGTCGCCGTATACAGCCGCCTCAACGGCCATCTGCTGAACACAGACCTGAGTCAGGAGGACGCGCGCGAGTGGGGGAGGCAGATCGCCGATTCGCATGGGAATTATGCCGCTTGCATCGGCATAGATGGGTACTTCCACAGCCGCATCGTCCGGCAGGTTGGAGATGGCGCCCCTGTTGTAGACCACACCGCTCTCGATCGGTTTATGCTTGTTGTGGATGATCGCGGTGATTATCTCTACCGCCCGCTCACCCGAAACATCGAGCCAGTCTTCGAAAGATTTCTTTCCGCTCAGCCTCAGTTCTATATCCCGGATCGTCTCGATCCGATCCTGGTCATCCCCGTCGAAGTCATATCCATGCTCTCCGGCTTCCCACCCGTAGGCCAGATATTCGCCTATGTGATCGTCCGAGCAGGATGGGTATTTGCCGAAAGCCCGGTACAGCTTGCGCGCGAAGGGTTCGAAGCCGGGATCAAAAGTCCGGTCCCTTTCCTCAAATTCCGGGTACAGGTCCTTGCCGGTCTTGGTGTCCCGGATTTCCAGCAACCACTGGAAATGGTTCAGCCCGGCCCCGGTAACGTCTATTTCACCGTAAGGGCGTCCAAGAATTCTCGCCGCGTCGTTATGTCCCATGAAGATGCCATGGCAAAGCCCGACAGCCTTGAGCCGGGTATACCTGCCAAGCGCGAGTACGATACGGCTTTCGGGATTCGAGAAATTCAGGAACACCGCATCCGGACAAAGCTCTTCCATGTCACGGGCAATATCCATTATTGCAGGAAGAGTCCGAAGAGTGAAGAATAAGGCGCCTGGTCCTCCGTTTTCGCCCAATGTGTGCCGTATTCCGTATTTTTTTGGTACCAGGAAATCGTGCCGCCAAAGCTTGCACCGTTCGATGGCGATGGAGGTGACGACAAAGCCGGCGCCCGAAAGCGCTTCGCGTCGCTGCCCGGTTTTTTCGATTTTCAGGCCCCCACGGGATGCCTTGTTCATCTCGACAGCAAGATCGTACATCCTGTCGAGGGCTGACTTATCAATATCCACAAGGACCAAGGTCGACCCCGCCAGTTCCTTCGATGAGAATACATCCTTGAACATGCTTATGCCGAACGACATGCTTCCCGCACCGATAAAAACGATTTTAGTCGTGTTCACTCACCCCTCCAATCGGGCTAAATATGCGGATAAGGCCATAGGAGTCGGGCTTTGTCCGTGCTGTACGTAATAGCTGCTGGTCGCACCTGCCAAAGCCATGCATTCCCTAACCTGCTCCCCTCCAAGCAACCCCATACAGAATCCGGCGTTATAATTGTCCCCGCCACCTATAAGGATACGCGGTTCCTCGACAAAATGATTCTTGACGAATATCTTTTTCCCGGATGAATCTATCGAAAGTGACGAATCGGCAAGGTGGAGAACCATGGTAACATCCGGTATCTCGTCCGTCAGGGCTGCCAGCATTTCCGTATAGCATTCGATTCTGCGGCTGTCCATGGCCCTTTCATCTGGTTTTCTGGCAAGCACTTTATGCAGATGCCGGATTTCATTTTCATTCATGCTGAGGGTCACCCGCATGGTCCTGGCCATTTCTGACATGCAGGTGGCCATGCCAAAAATTTCCTCCGCCTTGCGCCCGGTGCAGTCGGAGAGGTCGATGAATACATTCCTCGCTTTCGAATCCGTCAGGAATGGAAACACATCCATGGAAAGACCGGCCCAAATATCTTCGGAGTATTTGACTTCGCTCCAGTTGAAGAGGCCGATCAAATCGCTTTTTTCAAATATTTGCCTTATCGCGGTAATTCCCAAACTGTCCTTGATCGTCTGCCAGTTCAGCGAGTTGATCTGCTTGTTGTCGTAGACCATCAATTTACTGTTCGAGAATTCAAAGGCCATGCACCAACCCGGTTCTACGATCGGGTGAAGGATGCAATTTGCGGACATGCTTGAAAAATGCGGGTTGATGGCCAGGGTAGTCCCCAATGCGCCTATGCAGTCCACTGTTACGCCCAGATTGCCCAACGCATTGGCGGTTATGGGCATGTTGCCGCCTTTTTTCTCTTCCGTGGTTTCCAACTCGACTGAAAAACTCAATCCATCCTTGCCGGAGAGGTAAGCGTTGAACTCCCCCAATGTTTGATACCAGCTGGGTTGGTCATTTGATTTTTCCGCCGCCCTGCCCCTGCATACCCGGACCACCTTGTCGATGAATCCATCAAATCCCATAACCGCATGGCAGTAATGTGGAGCATAGTTCTGATCAGCAACCAGGTTGCTCAGTCGTTTGTAGTCGATGATGGAATAGCTCAAGGTACTCCTGCCAAAATTACATAACTAAGTAAGTTATGTAAGTGTAGCATGACCATTTCAAGTTGTCAAAGAAAAACGGACATTCTACTTTAGAGGGAACCTCAGGAAAAAATCAGCGCAGGAGTATATCCATCGAATTGTTCATCACTATGTGGGCGGCGCCGCTTATGCCCGGCTCCGGCCGGGAACTGGGATATACACGCACCTCCATTAGCGTAAGTTCGTTGATGCGCTCGCTGGTTTCGGCGATGAAAGTAGGGCCGAAATACTCGGAAAGCAGACCACCCATCACAACACAGCTGACATCGAGTGATATGCAGAGGTTTGCGATTACTACGGCGACTTCGGCTGCGATCCGTGTCTGCACGCGCCGCAGGACCTTTTTATCCTTATCAAAGTGCTCGAGCGGTTGGCCCAGTAATTCTTCAACCTTGGCTATGTTCACCATTTGTTCCATGGGACCGGTCTTTGAAATACTATTCGCCTTGCTTTTGCCCGAAACCAGATACCCTATCTCTCCCGCGATATTGTGGGGACCTTTGCGCAATTTTCCATCCAGGATAATACCCGCGGCGAAACCGGTGCCCAACGAGATATAGATCAGATCGGGAACCTCGGTACCCCTGGTCCAATACTCACCTATTGCCGCGGCTTTCACGTCGTTCTCCATGAATACCGGCATGTTCATATCCCGTCTTAGCCTGTCGAGCAGCTCCCTGGCCGCCAGACGGTTTTCCAGGCCTATGAGAGGAGTCGCTTCGATCACCATGCTGTTCGGGTCGAAAATGCTCGGGATGCCGATGCCTATGCCAAGGATGGGTGCTTTTCCCAGGTCCGCTACGGAGATAAGGGACCGGATGGCCGAAGGCAGGGTCTTGCTGAAGATCTGTTCAAAACCGTCTGCAACATGTATTTTCTCGAATGATATCATCTCGAAAGCCAGATTCACCAGCCCAATTTTAAGATAGTTGCCTTCGAATTCTATCCCCACTGAATAGGCCGCATTCTTGTTGAAAGCTATCGTGTTTGGACGTCTTCCCATGGGGGGTGTTGCGTCGACATAATCCGATGTCCGTTCACATTCGATCACCAAACCCTTTTCTATGAAATGATTGATAATCTTGATGACCGTAGGTGAACTGATACCCGTAATCCGGGTTATCTCCGCCTTGCTGGTTTCACCTGTCGACGAGACGACGGAGTAGACCGTGCGTCTGTTAAGCTCTTTCAGGTGGGATGCTACGAAGGCTTTCATGCGCTTACCTTTCTGCGGCTTTCTGCCCGGTTATTATCAGTTCAGCCATTCTTCCGCAACAACACCGCGGCGCCGGCGTCCAGGAATACATGGAGCCCCGGATGCTTTTGCACAAGGGATGCCGGTACCGAAACTGTGGGCTTCCCGGCCAGCGCTTGGTGGATTATTGGTGCTTTCTTGTCCCCATTCGCGATCAGGAGTATCTCCCTTGCTGCCATCAAGGTCCCGATACCGATTGTTATCCCGGTATCCAGACTGAATGGCTTGTTGAAATACTTTTTTCCGACCCTACGGGTAGTCTCATCCAGCTTTACGATGCCACCGGGGAAATCGGATGGTGTTCCGGGCTCGTTGAATCCGAGGTGTCCGTTCATGCCGACCCCCAGCATGGCAAAGGCAATCCCCCCGTGCTTTTCTATGAACGCGAACGCATTGGTTGTCTGACGTCCCATATCGGGATCGAGTCCATCGAATACCGACACGCGATCGGCCGGGATATTCGCCGGTCCATAGAAAGTATCATGCATCACTTGTTTGCAGGATCCCACATCCCCGTATCCCAGCCCCACCCATTCATCCAGACCGACGTAGTACATGGAAGCCAGATCGATCCTGTTTTCGGCTTGTAGGGCTACAAGCTTCCTCAAGGCCCCTAAGGGAGTATCACCAGCCGCGAAGCAGAGCAGGGTACCTGGATGTTTTTCGATGAATGATGCTATATGGCGAGCAACCGCGAGGGAAAGCTCGTCATAATCGGCACTTACCGTAACGTTCACCATCAGCCTCCGGATCAATCTCGGCGAATAGTAGGGGCTTGTTTTTAAATTATCAAGGGGTATTGTGTGGTTTGGTTTGTTTTCAGAGCGCGCTTTCCCGTCTCCTGATGATGTGCTCGCCACTTTTGGCATACACCAGGGTGTCAGGCAAGACCGATTCGGTAATCCATACATTGCCGCCAATCACGCAACCCCGGCCAATCACCGTCTCTCCGCCCAATATGGTGGCGCCCGCGTATACCGTGGCGTCATCCTCGATGGTTGGGTGGCGTTTCACGTTCGCCTCACCCTTACGGACACTCAAGGCCCCCAGGGTGACTCCCTGGTATATTTTGACATTCCTCCCTATCAATGCGGTTTCTCCGATAACGACGCCCGTACCGTGATCGATGAAAAAGGACTCACCGATGGTAGCTCCTGGGTGGATGTCGATGCCTGTCCTGCCGTGTACCTGCTCGCTCATCATGCGCGGTATGAGCGGTACTTCGCGGGTCCAGAAAAAGTGGGCAAGCCGGTGGGTGGCTATGGCTTCCAGTCCCGGGTAGGAAACCACCACTTCCTCCACGCTTTTTGCGGCGGGGTCGCCCTTGAAGGCCGCGGCCACATCAGTAGCCACAACGCGTCGTATCTCGGGAAGCTGGGAGAAAAAGTCGCTTATCGTCTGTTCGGCCAGATCCCGGCACGCCAGGCCTCCGCATGAAAAATGGTCGGATCTGCAGGAGAACGAGAAGCTTTTTTCGGTCTCGGCGATAAGTCTCCGCGCGGCCCGGTGTACCCGTTCGGAGGTAACAAAGCGCACGTTCGTCTCGTCGATGGGTTCGCTCTCCCTGAATCCTGGAAAAATAATGGCCTCCAGGTCGGCCAATATTTCGGCTATGCTTTCCCTACTGGGCAAATTCGGTCCGCCTGAATGGTTGATCAGACCGAATTCGCCGTAGGAATCGACAATGGCCGCGATGCTTTTGCTGAAACCTTCCATGCATGTCCTCGTATTTTGGGGCTTTGTCCCTGTCTCAATAGTACTCAAATCGCAACATACTTGAAAGGTCAGGCTTGCTGGACCGTATCCTCCGCCTCACCGGAACGGACCGAGCCCATTACCGCCCATGCACCTGCCATGCATAGGGCGCCAAAAAGGAAAATGGCCGGGTAGCCAGCCAGATCGATCAATAAACCCGTCAAAGGCGGCGCCGTGATGGCGGCTGCCTGGCTAAAGGTATAATAAAGGCCGGTATAGATGCCTACGGTTCCATAATCAGCCATCTGCCAGAGCATGGGAAAGGAATTGGTTATGACAGTGACCCAAAACATGCCAAAAATAAACATTGTTGCCCAAAAAAGCGCCAGACGGGCCATTCCTGTCAGGCCCAGGGCCTTGGTAACGGGTAAAAAGAAAAACAGGAAGGTCAAAACCACAGCCAGCGCGGCGAGCGCCCAGCGTATGGTACGTTTCCTGCCCAGACGGTGCGCAAAAAAGCCCGATGGTACCGCGAATAACGCGTATGCGATGCCCACCATGCCCGCCGCCAGGGCCGCCAAGCCCGAACTCGCCCCCAAGGATTCCACTCCATACTTTCCTATGAAGGGTAATACTCCCTGGTAGGCTAAAAACCATAGGAACAATGAAATAAGTATTCGCAGGACACTTTTATCCTTTCTGGAGAACAAGGCGGAAAGCGATTCCTTCAAGCCCATACGCTTTTCTTTGGACCCGGACTGCTCCTTGGGCTGTTTTTTTTCGTGGACAAAGAAAAAAAGCAGCGTAGTGGCCAAAATGACCAAAATACCGGCGAGAGGAAAGGGAAGTCGTTCCTTTGTCGTACCCAGAATGGGCAGTCGGATATCAAGATCCATCAGCCTGGCAAGTCCAATGCTTCCGACTATGGTAGCAATACCACCCATGGTATTTATCACGCCATTCGCCTCGGAACGATAGGTCCCTGGTATGATATCCGGCATCAAGGCTACGACCGGCCCACGAGCCGCCTGCTTGAATAGGTTCAGCACAAAAACCACCAAGACAAGCGCTCCCAGCGATATCTCAGACGCAAAGGGAACCAGGGAGAAAAACAGCGCTGACAACGGAATGGTCACGATGATGAAGGGCATGCGGCGTCCTATCCTGCTTCGGGTAGCGTCGGACCATAACGAGACGAGAGGAATCAGGAAAACCGCAAGGATATTATCCAACGTCATTATCGCGCCCACAGCGCCCATGGAATTCAGTCTGCGCCCCAAGAATATGGGAAGATACGTGTCGTAGAGGGGATCCATCAGACCCATTGTGAAGAAACCCATGCCGATCAGGAAGGTCAACCCCATGTATGGCCTGAATCCCGCATCTTTAGTACCTAGGCTGCCTTTTTCCGCTCCACTCATTTTCCGCTCCTTGATTCGCATCATGATTCCGATTCAGTATAGTTCCAACTTGCCGTTTTCACCCGGCATTCCTCCTGGTTTTCCGCTGTTCCGTCCTGGTTATATGAAGCTTGGTATGATATGTCGTCCAGCCATCTCTGGCTGTTGACACTGGGCTCAGTTCTTGCTATTGTCTCCGAGCATTTGTGTCTGTCCGTAAAATCATGCCCTTGTAGCTCAGTCGGTAGAGTACATCCATGGTAAGGATGTGGTCATCGGTTCGATTCCGATCGAGGGCTGGTCTGTTCCTGACGGAACCAAGGTCCAAGTCGGGTGCCGCGTGGCGGACTCCGATCGAGGGCTGGATTGTTCCTTGTGGAACCGGGTCTTCAAGTCGGGTACCGCGTTGCGGGCTCCGATCGAGGGCTGGTCTGTTGAATTTTCGATGCGGCTCCGGCCTTAAGGGGATATAGTATGGCTACCAAGAAGACAGCAACCGAACTCATCGCCATGCAGTGTACGGTTTGCAAGCGGAAGAATTATACGACCACCAAAAACCGCAAGAATCTGCAGGAGAAGCTTGAATTGAACAAGTACTGCAAGTTCGACCGGAAGCATACGCCCCATAAAGAAGCCAAGATAAAGTAGTATCCTAGGCCAGTAGCTCTAATGGTAGAGCGCCGGTCTCCAAAACCGGATGTTGTGGGTTCGAATCCTACCTGGCCTGACCGTTTTATATCGGCCCCTGCCTTAAGCAGGATCCTGTGCCGGTCGGCTTTTGGTGTGGGTTGGCTTGATGATCCGTCTTACGGGTCCCGTCAGGCAAGGCTCCGCTAGCAGCGGATAAAAAGAGGTTTAGCATGAACAAGATCGTCCAGTTTTTCAAGGACAGCTACGCCGAGCTTCGCAAGGTAGTGTGGCCAACCCGCGAAGACGTAATCAGTTCCGTAAAAGTCGTTCTCATTTCGACGGTTGTATTCGCCGTGGTGCTTGGATTGGTAGACGCCTTGCTTCTGGTCGGCGTCAACTTGGTCTTTTAATAAAGGGGCGTCATGGCCACTGGTTGGTACGTCCTACATACCTATTCCGGGTATGAGAATAAGATCGAAAAAACTATCCGCATGATGATCGAATCGGGCGACTTGGAAAAAGAGGTCGTGCGGGACATCAAAGTCCCCAGCGAGGAAGTGGTCGAGGTTCGTGACGGAAAGAAGCGGACGTTGACCAAGAAGTTCCTGCCCGGTTACGTGCTCATCGAAATGGAATTGCCTGAACTCGGTTGGAAAACCGCCTGCAGCCAAATAAAGAAAATCCAGGGTGTTACCGGTTTTGTGGGAACCCCCGCGAACAAGCGACCCCAGCCGCTGAGTCCCGATGAAGCCCGTTCCATCCTGCAGAAAGCCGGCGAGATCAAGGGTGAGAGGGTCATGCGTCCCCGTCAGTCCTTTGTTCCGGGCGAGCAGGTCAAGATCATCGAAGGTCCATTTGAATCATTTACAGGCACCATTGAAGAAGTAAACCTCGAAAAGAACAAGCTGAAAGTTATGGTGGGCATCTTCGGTCGTTCCACACCGGTAGAGGTCGATTTGTTGCAAGTGGAGAAAATGTAGCCCTTAGGGGCAGAATGTTCCATCAAAGCGGCGTCCGTATGGGCGCTTCTCATATAGATGTTTTCCGCGCCACCAGTGCGGTTGACGTTTGCGAGGTGTTACCTCCGTAGATGGGAGCTCCTTCCTTGGGAAGGGGCGCTACCCCGGCGGACAAGAGCCGACCGGGTATACCACGATAGGAGATCACGAATGGCGAAAAAGAAAATCACCGCGCTCGTGAAATTGCAGTGTCCGGCCGGCAAGGCCACTCCGGCGCCGCCCGTTGGCCCGGCTCTCGGACCGCATGGCGTCAGCGCGCCGCAGTTCGTGCAGCAGTTTAACGACCGCACGAAGAGCATGGAGTCCGGATTGATCATTCCGGTGGTCTTGACCGTTTATTCGGACAAGTCCTTCACGTTCATCCTCAAGACACCGCCGGCTTCCGTACTTATCAAGAAGGGTGCGGGAATCCAGAAGGGTTCCGCCGAATCCCACAAGATCAAGGTCGGAACGCTTCCGAAGGCAAAGCTCGAGGAAATCGCCCTGTTGAAGATGCCCGATCTTTCTGCGAACGACCTGGAAGCAGCGAAGCGCATCATTGCGGGAACCGCCCGGTCCATGGGTGTCGAGGTGGAGCTCTAATATGAAACACGGCAAAAAATACCTCGAAAGTCTGAAAAAGTACGACGCCACCGTCATCTATGAACTCGCCGCAGGCACCGAGCTTCTTAAAAAGCTCACCTTCGCCAAGTTCGACGAAACCGTCGACCTGTCAGTCAAGCTCAACCTCAAGAAGAGCCAGACCGTGCGCGACACCCTTGTCCTTCCCCATCAATTCCGGGGAGAGAAGAAAGTTCTCGTATTCTGCAAGGCGGACAAGGAAAAGGAAGCCATGGAAGCGGGCGCTACCTACGCCGGTTCCGATGAGCTCATCGAAAAAGTAAAAGGCGGTTGGCTCGATTTCGACGTCGCCGTCGCTACCCCCGACATGATGAAAGACGTCGGTCGCCTCGGTATGGTGCTCGGCCGTAAAGGTCTCATGCCCAATCCGAAAACCGGTACCGTGACTTTCGATCTAAAAGCCGCCCTGGCCGAGCTGAAGAAAGGCCGTGTCGAATACCGCGTAGACAAGACCGGCGTCATCCACCTCGCGGTGGGTAAGGTCTCGATGGATCCCGCCAAAATAGCCGAGAACGTCCAGGTCTTCGTCCACGAGCTCAAACGCAAGAAACCCGCCGATGCAAAGGGCGATTTCATTCAGTCCATTTCATTGTGCTCAACCATGGGGCCCGGCATCTGGGTGACCATAAAGGATGAGGTGTAAACCATGGCAATCAAGGCTAAGAACATCCAACCCGCCAAAGTCGAAGCGATCGGAAAGCTGAAAGATAATTTCGGCATCGCCACAGACTATATTTTTGCGGATTACCGCGGACTTACGGTCCAGCAGATCACCGGCTTGCGCAAGCTGCTGCGTGTCAAGGAAGCCCAGTTCAAGGTCATCAAGAACAACTTTGCACGCCTCGCGTTCGAAGAGCTTGAAGCACCGGACGTAGCTTCATACCTCACCGGACCTACTGCCGTGGCCATCAGCCCCAAGGACGCGAACGAAGTAGCCAAGATCATGTTCGATTTCGCCAAGGACGTCCCCGCACTTAAGGTAAAGGGTGGTCTGGTGGGCAAGAGCGTGTACAACGCCGTCCAGGTGGAAGCCTTCTCGAAGCTTCCGGGCAAGAAAGAGCTTATTTCCATGTTGATGTCCGTAATGAACGGCCCCGCGCGCAACCTTGCCGCAGCCCTCAACGATATCAACGGTCGTTTGGTGCGAACGGTCAAGGCTGTCGCGGACCAAAAAGCCGGCGCGTAAAACCCTCGGGTATCGGTTTACAGTCCGCGAGGGCTAGCATTCCGATACGAAAAATGTATCTACCGGACGTTCAGGCTTCGGAATGCTGTCGTTCCTGTTCATCCGATTGAGAATAGACTTGCTGACGGCACCAGTTGCCGGGCGGCATCCCAAAAACGCCCCGTAGTGGGTGTTCAATGACCTAGCCAAGGAGAAGATAATATGGCAGCGCTTACCACTGATCAGATTCTCGATGCGATTTCCTCAATGACCGTTCTTGAGGTTTCCGAACTCGTCAAGGCCATGGAAGTTAAGTTCGGCGTTTCCGCCGCCGCTCCCGTTGCCGCAGCCGCAGCCGGCCCCGCAGCCGCAGCCGCAGTTGTCGAAGAGCAGACCGAGTTCACCGTCACCCTCAAGGCGTACGAGGCGGACAAGAAAATTGCCGTCATCAAGGAAGTCCGAGCCGTTACCGGTCTGGGACTCAAGGAAGCCAAGGATCTCGTTGAAGGTGCCCCTAAGGCCCTGAAAGAGAATATCACCAAGGAAGAAGCGGCGAAGATCAAGGACCAGGTCACTGCAGCAGGCGGAACGGTCGAGGTCAAGTAAGATCTTGTCCAGAGCAGAATTTGATTCTCATTTTGCCGGGTTCCCCAGTGCGGGGATCCGGCAAAATTGCATCATACCGGTGTCAGCCGGTTCGTTCTTGTAATGTGTTTTATGATATTTAAAATCAGCGTGTTCACCCGGCTCGCTCGGGACGGTACTGTAAGGGGGTAACGAATGGTTACGAAGGAAAAGGCCGTCAAGCGGACTTATATAGGGACGGATATCTCCGACGTCATGGAGCTTCCCGATCTCATCGATATACAAGTCTCGTCCTATGAAAGATTTCTGCAAAGGGATCGATTACGGAACCGTGTTCCGCTCGAATTGCAGGGCCTCGAGGAAGTATTCAAGGCTACCTTCCCCATAGAAAGCCCGAATGGGGACATGATACTCGAATACGAGTATTATAATTTTGACGAAGGCAACATCAAGTTTACTGAACAGGAATGCAAGCAGAAAGGCCTGAGCTACGCCGTATCCCTGAAATCACGCATCAATCTCATTTTCCAGCAAACCGGAGAAATCCGTCAAAAAGACATTTATATGGGCGATATCCCGATAATGACCGATCGGGGCACCTTTATCATAAACGGAGCGGAGCGCGTAGTCGTATCCCAGATACATCGCTCCCCTGGCGTTATATTCAGTCACGAAAAGGGTATTTATTCTTCCCGCATCATCCCTTATCGCGGTTCCTGGCTTGAGTTTGAAATCGACCAGAAGCGTGAGCTTATCTATGCCAAGATTGATCGCAAGAAACGAATCCTCGGTACCATTTTCCTGCGCGCCCTGGGTTATGAAAGTCGTGAGGATATGATCGCCGCCTTCTACAAGACCGAAATGGTAGCCCTCGGCGAAAGCCGTGATGAAAAGGAAAAGCTCATCGGCCGCGTACTCTCCAAGGCAGTCTGGATCGCGGTGGAAGGGGAGAAGAAAAAGCTGTATCGCGCGGGTGAAAAACTCCATCCCCATGATATTGACGAACTCCTCCTTAACAAGATCGCCCAGATCGAAGTCATCAACTTCAAGGCCGATGGTTCCCTCGATTCGCCGATGATACTCAATTGCTTTGAGCGGGAAGAAATAAAATTCATCAAGGACGACCCGAACCGGGATGAGCCTTCCCGTGAGGATGCACTTTCCGCCGTTTACTCCGTGCTGATGCCCGGTGAACCCATCACCGTGGAAGCCGCAGAGAAAGACCTGCTGGGGATGTTCTTCACAAGCCGGCGTTATGATCTGGGTAAGGTTGGCCGCTACAAACTCAACAAGAAATTCGATTTCACGCCGCCCCTCAGCGACTTTACCCTCACCAAGAAAGACGTCATCGCCACCATGAAGTACCTGATCAAGGTCTACGTCGGCAGCGAAAACGTGGATGATATCGACCATTTGGGAAACCGTCGCGTCAGGTCAGTCGGCGAACTCATGGCCAACACCATGAAAACCGCTTTCAGCCGCATGGAACGCATCGCCAAAGAGCGCATGAGCCTGAAAGAGACAGACACCATTAAACCCCAGGATCTCATTTCCATAAAACCGGTGGTGGCTGCGATAAAGGAATTCTTCGGTTCCAGCCAGCTGTCCCAGTTCATGGATCAGGTAAACCCGCTCGCGGAACTTACCCATAAACGGCGCCTCAACGCGCTTGGTCCAGGTGGTCTTTCCCGGGATCGTGCGGGCTTCGAGGTCCGCGACGTCCACTACACCCATTACGGCCGCATGTGCCCCATCGAGACGCCTGAAGGACCGAACATCGGTCTTATCGTTTCCCTGGCTAACTATACGCGGGTCAACGAATACGGTTTTCTTGAAACCCCTTACCGCAAGGTAGTGAAGGGCAAGGCCACCCGCGATATCGAGTACCTCTCCGCCATGGACGAGGACAAGTACTATATCGCGCAGGCATCCGCAAAAGTCGAAGAAAACGGTGCGTTCGCCGACAAGCAAATTTCCTGTCGCCGTCAGGGTGATTATACGACCCGCGCTCCCGAAGAACTCCAATACATGGACGTGTCGCCCAAGCAGATCATATCCGTATCTGCCTCGCTCATACCGTTCCTGGAACACGATGACGCAAACCGCGCCCTCATGGGTTCAAACATGCAACGGCAGGCCGTTCCCCTCATTTTCCCGGATCCGCCCCGCGTGGGAACCGGTATGGAAGGCAAGTGCGCATACGACTCCGGCGTGCTCATCAAGGCGAAACGGGCCGGGACGGTCACTCGCGTAACGGCCGAGCAGATACTCATCCATCCGGATGACGCCAAGGATGCGGAAGAACTCGACCGGTACCCGCTGGTAAAATATCAGCGGACGAACCAGGATACCTGCTACAACCAGCGGCCCATAGTCGCCTTGGGCGAGAAAATCCTGAAAGGGCAGGTCATCGCCGACGGACCGGCAACCAAGAACGCCGAGTTGGCGTTGGGCCGGAATATCCTGGTAGGCTTCATGCCCTGGAACGGGTACAACTACGAAGACTCCATCCTCATTTCCGAACGTGTGGTCAAGGAAGACATGTTTACTTCCATACACATCAAGGAATTTGTAACCGAGGTCCGCGAGACGAAGCTCGGTCCCGAAAAGATCACCCGGGATATACCAAACACCAGTGAAAAAAGCCTGGACAACCTGGATGCCGAAGGTATTATCCGTGTAGGTGCCAAGGTGCGTTCCGGCGATATCCTGGTGGGAAAGGTTACCCCCAAGAGCGAGACCGAGACCACCCCCGAGTTCAAGCTGCTCAACTCGATCTTCGGCGAAAAAGCCAAGGAAGTCCGGGACAGTTCCCTCCGCGTGCCCCACGGCATCGAAGGTACCGTAATAGACATCCAGCGGCTCAAGCGAACCCAGGGCGACGATTTGAACCCCGGTGTGGACGAAGTCGTCAAGGCCCTCATCGCCACCAAGCGCAAGCTGCGCGAGGGCGACAAGATGGCCGGCCGCCACGGCAACAAGGGTGTAGTCGCACGCATCCTGCCTGTCGAGGATATGCCGTACATGGAAGATGGTACCTCCCTGGACATCTGCCTTACACCGCTGGGTGTTCCTTCCCGTATGAATATCGGCCAGCTCCTGGAAGCTGAACTGGGCTGGGCGGGTTCAACCCTCGACGAATGGTTCTCCGCACCCGTATTCCAGTCGCCGACAACGGATCAGATCGAGGACAAGCTGAAAGAAGCCGGCTTGCCCATCAGTTCCAAAACCGTACTTAAGGACGGCCGGACGGGCGAATCCTTCGTCAATCCGGTATTCTGCGGTCTCATCTACTTCATGAAATTGCACCATCTGGTGGATGACAAGATGCATGCCCGGTCCACCGGTCCCTATTCATTGGTAACCCAGCAGCCCTTGGGCGGAAAGGCACAGTTCGGCGGACAGCGACTGGGAGAAATGGAAGTATGGGCTTTGGAAGCCTATGGCGCTGCCAATACCCTGCAAGAACTTCTCACCATCAAATCCGACGATATGACCGGGCGTTCCAAGATTTACGAAGCGATAGTCAAGGGCGAACCCTCGACCACCGCCGGCGTGCCTGAATCGTTCAACGTGCTCGTGCAGGAACTTCGTGGTCTCGCCCTCGACATGACGATCTACGATGCCAAGGGCAAGCAGATTCCTCTCACCGAGCGGGACGAAGAACTCATCGCCAAACAGGGCTCGAATTTCTAAGGAGCGATACGAATGCGAGATATACAAGACTTCGATTCGATAATGATCCGACTCGCCTCGCCCGAAATGATCCGATCATGGTCGTACGGCGAGGTCAAGAAGCCCGAAACAATCAATTACCGTACCCTCCGTCCCGAGAAGGATGGTCTTTTCTGCGAGCGCATTTTCGGAACCACCAAGGAGTGGGAATGCTACTGCGGAAAGTTTAAATCAATCCGCTATAAAGGCGTCATCTGCGATCGCTGCGGTGTCGAAGTTACCCATTTCAAGGTGCGTCGCGAACGCATGGGGCATATCGAACTTGCCGCTCCCGTCTCGCATATCTGGTATTACCGCTCCGTCCCCAGCCGTATGGGTCTTTTGCTGGACCTTCCTGTAGCAGCCCTTAGGTCCATCCTGTACTACGAAAAATACGTGGTCATCGAGCCGGGCGACACGGACCTGAAAAAGATGCAACTTCTCACCGAAGAGGAGTACTACGAGGCCCAGGAACGCCACGGCGGAGGATTCACCGCAGGAATGGGTGCCGAAGCCGTTCGGACCCTGCTCGAAAACCTGAATCTGGATCAGATGGCAGTGGATCTTCGCGCCAAAATGATCGAAAAGGGCGCCAAGAGCGACAAACGCCTGCTCAAGCGCATCGAAATAGTTGAAAACTTCCGCGGCTCCGAGAACAAGGCCGAATGGATGATCCTGGACACCATTCCTGTCATTCCGCCGGAACTGCGCCCCATGGTACAGCTGGATGGCGGCCGTTTCGCAACTTCCGACCTAAATGACCTATACCGCCGTGTCATCAACCGCAACAACCGGCTCAAACGCCTGCAAGCCCTCAACGCGCCGGACATAATCATCCGGAACGAAAAGCGCATGCTTCAGGAAGCTGTGGATGCACTCTTCGATAACTCAAAAAAGAAACGTGTGGTAAAAGGCGCCTCCAACCGACCCCTCAAATCCATCAGCGACCTCCTTAAAGGAAAACAAGGCCGTTTCCGCCAGAATTTGTTGGGCAAGCGCGTCGACTATTCCGGTCGTTCGGTCATCGTCGTCGGTCCGGACCTCAAGTTGTGGCAATGCGGACTTCCGACCAAGATGGCGTTGGAGCTTTTCAAGCCTTTCATCATGAAAAAACTTGTGGATAAGGACGTTGTCTACAACATCAAGAAAGCAAAACTCCTTGTGGAGCAGGAAACCCCCGAGGTTTTCGCCATCCTCGATGAAGTCGTCAAGGAACACCCCATCCTCCTCAACCGCGCGCCCACCCTGCATCGGCTGGGTATCCAGGCTTTCGAGCCCGTGTTGGTTGAAGGCAAGGCCATTAAGCTGCATCCCCTTGTATGTCATGCGTTCAACGCAGACTTCGACGGTGACCAGATGGCCGTCCACGTTCCGCTCACGCAGGCCGCGCAGATGGAATGCTGGACCCTCATGCTCTCCGCCAGAAATCTCCTGAACCCGGCGAACGGAAAAACCATCGTGTTTCCGTCCCAGGATATGGTACTGGGTATCAACTTCCTTACCAAAGTGAAAAAAGGTGCAAAGGGCGAAGGCCGCCGATACAGCTCACCCGAAGAAGTGCTCATGGCTGTCGAAACCAAAAGCCTGGAGTGGGAAGCCGTCATAAAGGTAAAAGTCGCCAAGCGGCCTATCTGGAATAAGGCTGGAATGGAGTTGGAAATCGGCGCGGATGGCTTGTTGGAAACCACCGCTGGTCGCCTCGTTTTCAACGAAGAGATGCCCGCCGAAGTCCCGTACATCAATTACCTTATGGGCGACAAGGAATTGAAGGTCCTCATCGAGCATATCTTCAAGGAAAAGGGACCGTGGACTACGGTTCGCATGCTGGATGCCATCAAATCCACCGGTTACAAATATTCCACCATCTTTGGCGCCACCATCGCCGTAGACGATATTGTTGTCCCCAAAGAAAAGCCGGAGATGATCGAGAAGGCCAATAAAGAGGTCGAGTCGATCCAGAAGCAATACCGCCAGGGACATATCACCCAGGAAGAGCGTTATAACCGCGTAGTCGAAGTCTGGTCCAAGACCAACGAAGACCTCACCAACATAATGATGAAGACCCTTGAACACGACCGTGACGGTTTCAACTCGATCTACATGATGGCCAACTCCGGTGCGCGTGGTAGCCGCAACCAGATCCGCCAGCTTGCTGGTATGCGTGGTCTAATGGCCAAGCCTTCAGGCGACATCATCGAATTGCCCATCCGCTCAAATTTCAAGGAAGGCCTTTCGGTAATAGAGTTCTTCATCTCCACGAACGGTGCCCGAAAAGGTCTGGCAGATACGGCTCTAAAGACCGCAGACGCAGGTTACCTGACCCGCCGTCTCGTCGATATCGCGCAGGACGTGGTCACCAACGAGAATGACTGTGGTACCATCAACGGCATAGATCACGCAGCCATAAAAGACGGCGAAGACATCGTGGAAGCCCTCAAGGACCGCATCGTCGGACGATTCACCCTCGAACGCGTCAAGCATCCCATCACGGGAGAAATCATCGTAGACGTGAACGAGGAAATCACCGAAGACATCGCGGACGCCATAGAGGCAGCCGGAGTCGAGTCGGTGCGGATCCGTACGGTACTCACCTGCGAGGCCAAGCATGGCGTCTGCCGTAAGTGCTACGGCCGCAACCTGGCGACGAATCGTGTGGTCGAGATAGGTGAGGCGGTGGGTATCATAGCCGCCCAGTCAATTGGTCAGCCCGGAACCCAGCTCACCATGCGTACCTTCCATATCGGAGGCGCTGCGACCAAGGTGAGCGAGGAAAATCGCACCTTCCTGAAGTATCCTGTCTATATACGGGAGATAACCGGTTCCCACGTCGCCCTGCCTGATGGTCGCATGTTGTTCACCCGCAAGGGTTTCTGCATCGTCAACAGGGTCATGAAGGAATACAAGCTCGAAGCTGGGGACGAATTGCTCATCGAAGACGGGAAACGTGTCATACGAGGCGAACCGCTCATCAAACGCAAGAATCAGGAAGTCCTCTCCTCGGATATAGCGTATTCGATGGTTCTGGATGGAGTTCTTTATCTTATCGGACAGGATCAGAAGATCGAAATCCGCAACGGTTCGGAATTCCTGGCCCGGAAAGGCCAGGTCGTCGCCAAAGAGCACACCATCGCGACCTTCGACCCCTTCGCCGACCCCATCATTGCGGAAGCCGACGGTTATGTGCGTTATGAAGACATCATTCCCGGCTCTACCCTCAAGGAAGAGCTCGATGAGGAAACGGGAAATATCGAAAAGCGCATTACCGAGTTCCAGCTGGAGACCAAGCAGCCACGTGTCATCATCGGCGATGAGGCCGGTAACGAGAAAGCATCCTACTATCTCCCTGGTGGTGCCTACCTGCTCGTCGATGAGGGCGAGAAAATTTCCGCAGGCCGGACGATCGCAAAAACCTTGAAAGAATCGGCCAAGGCCATGGACATAACCGGCGGTCTTCCCCGGGTAAGCGAACTTTTCGAAGCCCGCAAGCCCAAGGTTCCCGCCGTATTGGCCCAGGTGTCCGGAACAGTCCAATTCAAGGGCATCGTCAAGGGCAAGCGGGTCATTATCGTCCGCGATGATTTCGGCAAGGAATTCAAGCATCTGGTGCCCATGACCAAGCGCCTGCTCGTCCGTGACGGAGACCTTGTAGAAGCCGGCGAATTGCTCTGCGTCGGAAACGTCAATCCCCACGATGTCCTGCACATCGCCGGTGAGAATGCACTCCAGCGTTATTTGATGAATGAAATACAGCAAGTCTATCGTCTGCAAGGTGTTACGATAAATGACAAGCATATAGGTGTCATCGTGCGCCAGATGATGCGAAAGGTTGAGATCGTGTCCGTAGGTGATACGCATTTTATCTACGGTCAACTTGTGGACAAGTATCGCTTCCACGAGGAGAATACCCGGGTCATAAGCGAAGGTGGTCAGCCTGCCGTGGCGCGTCCCATGTTCCAGGGCATCACGAAGGCATCGCTCAACATAGACTCATTCCTTTCTGCCGCTTCCTTCCAGGAAACGACCCGGGTTCTCACAAATGCCGCGATCGCCGGTTCAACCGACAATCTCCGCGGCCTGAAAGAAAACATCATTATCGGCCATCCTATTCCTGCGGGAACAGGCATGAAACGTTACCGGGCGGTGAAACTGTTCGACGAGAACCAGACCGACTTGGATGCCTACATGCATGAAATCCTCGAAAAGCGCAAGCTGGAAAAGGTTGCTGAACCGGTTGAAGAGGACTACGATACTGACGACGGAGAAGAATGAGCTATTGACCAGAATAGCCCGGAACGGTATAGTACCGTACCGTGTTTGGTGTGCCGCGAGTTTGTCTCCGTAAAAAGGGATCAAACCGTTTGTATATACGGAGCCGGGTGCTGACCGGCCAGAAACGAGAGGGAGAATTTATCGTTCATGCCTACAATTAACCAATTGGTCCGTTTTGGACGCAAGCAATTAACCGTGAAGACGAAGTCTCCGGCCTTGCAGTCCTGTCCTCAAAAACGCGGGGTATGTACCCGTGTAATGACCGTGACACCCAAGAAGCCGAATTCGGCTTTGCGGAAAGTCGCGCGTGTGCGTTTGTCTCATGGTACGGAAGTAACCGCTTATATCCCCGGTGTCGGCCATAACCTCCAGGAGCACTCTGTCGTCCTTGTACGCGGCGGCCGCGTCAAGGATTTACCGGGTGTGCGTTACCATATCATCCGCGGAGCCAAGGATACCCTTGGAGTTGAGGATCGACGACGAAGTCGTTCCAAATACGGCGCCAAGCGACCGAAGGCATAAGGGAGATTCATAATGGGACGCAAGAAAAAGACCGTCGTCCGGGTGATTTTCCCGGATGCAAAGTATAATAGCGTAATTGTTACCAAGTTCGTGGCTCGCATGATGCTCCAGGGGAAACGATCGATTGCCATGCGCATCGTACACGACGCCATGGATACCATTCGACAGAAATCGGAAAAGGAGCCTTTGGAAGTATTTCTCAAAGCTCTGGACAACGTAAAACCCTTGGTAGAGGTCAAATCCCGACGCGTTGGCGGTGCGACATATCAGGTTCCAATTGAAATACGTGAAAGTCGTCGCGAAGCCTTGGCGATGCGTTGGCTGATAAATGCAGCCCGCTCTCGCGCCGGCCATGAGATGAGCGATCGTCTTTCGGCTGAATTGTTGGATGCGTTCAACAATACCGGAACTGCTTTCAAGAAAAAAGAGGATACACACAAGATGGCGGAAGCGAACAAGGCTTTTGCCCACTATCGCTGGTAGTTTTTTATGGGCCGCTCTCGCTTCAAAGCGTAAGCGCTTGACTGTAGTTTAGCGGATCGCGGCTTAAGCGATGCGTTCTTTGATACAAATTGACTGGTTTCAGGAAGTATCCGAAAAACCAGTCGCCGCGATATGCGGTGGATTCGAGGAGGTGAGGGGGATAATTGATTGCCTTCGGTCGTCGTTTCCATGCGCTTTCGCGTTTGGTCTCGATGATCCAAACCGATCATCACGAACTTCTGAAAAGTTGTTCGATGAAGCGTAAAGCGCTTGTGATGAGATAGGTGGAAGAGACGAGTACAGCCCGAAATGGATTGCTATCCATTTTTACGCTACATTCCTTCTTGCCTACCTACCCTCATTAACCACTGCTTGCTCTATTTGATCCCTGGAACGGGTGCATCGTCACCTGCCTTGCGTAGCTTGTATAGTTTTGCTATACTGCGCGGACTTGCTCATTTTACTTTTGCGTTATCACGAGAGGAGGACACTATGGCTAAGGATAAGTTCAATAGAACCAAGCCCCACATGAACGTCGGTACGATAGGTCACGTTGACCACGGGAAAACCACTCTTTCCGCAGCAATAACCATGCATTGCGCCAAAAAATACGGCGACAAGGTCATGAAATACGACGAAATCGATAATGCGCCGGAAGAGAAGGCCCGTGGTATCACCATCAATACCCGCCATCTCGAGTATCAATCGGATAAGAGGCACTATGCCCATATCGATTGCCCCGGACATGCCGACTATATCAAGAACATGATCACCGGTGCCGCCCAGATGGACGGTTCCATCCTGGTTGTATCTGCTCCCGACTCTGTTATGCCCCAAACCCGCGAACATATTCTTCTTGCCCGCCAGGTAGGCGTGCCAAACATCATGGTTTTCCTCAACAAGGTAGACCTTGTAGACGACCCGGAACTCATCGAGCTGGTCGAAGAAGAGATTCGCGACGTGCTCAAGCAATATAAGTTCCCCGGAGATGAAACTCCTATCATCAAAGGTTCGGCTTTCAAGGCCATGACCGAACCGGACAATCCGGAATCCACCAAGTGCATCGACGAGCTTCTTACCGCGATGGATACTTATTTTCCGGATCCCGTTCGCGATTCCGAAAAACCCTTCCTTATGCCTATCGAGGATGTGTTCTCCATTTCCGGTCGTGGTACCGTTGTTACCGGCAAGATAGATCGTGGTGTGTTGAAGCTCAATGAAGAAGTTGAAATCGTAGGTATCAAGCCCACCCGAAAAACGGTTGTGACTGGTATCGAAATGTTCAACAAGTTGCTTGATGAAGGCCAGGCTGGCGATAACGTCGGTACCCTCCTTCGTGGTATCGACAAGAAAGACGTCGAGCGTGGTCAGGTTCTTGCAAAGACTGGCTCGATCACTCCGCATATCAAGTTCAAGGGACAGATCTATTGTCTTTCCCAGGCTGAGGGCGGACGCCACAGTCCATTCTTCTCCGGATATAGGCCCCAGTTCTATTTCAGGACTACGGATATCACCGGCACCGTAACACTGCCCGAGGGAAAAGAAATGGTGATGCCAGGCGACAACACCGAAATCTTTGGCGAACTGATCCACCCCATCGCCATGGAAAAAGGCCTCCGTTTTGCAATTCGCGAAGGTGGACGCACAGTCGCCTCCGGTCAGGTTACCGAGATTCTCGAGTAGATCGTTAAGGTAGAGGCAAGAGGCGGTTCTCGAGTTGAAGGGGACTGCCTTTGTTTGGAGGCATAATGGCAAAGGAACGAATTCGCGTGCGATTACGCGGCTTCGATGTTGAGCTTATTGATCAAAGCGCGAAAGCGATTGTTCAGACGGTTCAGAAGGCTGGGGCAAAGGTTTCAGGGCCTATACCCCTTCCCACTCGTATCAATAAGATTACGGTTCTACGATCACCCCATGTCAATAAAAAGGCTAGGGAACAGTTCGAAATGAGAACCCACAAGCGTCTTATAGATATCATCGATCCATCTTCTGAAGTAATGGATTCTCTAATGAAACTCGAACTTCCCGCTGGCGTGGATGTAGAGATCAAGCAGTAATCTTTTAGGCAGACGGTCCCCGGACCTCGGGATAACGTGCCTGTTATGGAGTTGCAACATGTTGGGTCTAATGGCCAAGAAAGTGGGCATGACGCAGATATTCGATGCAGATGGTAACCTCATTCCCGTGACGGTTATTCGCGTCGTACCCAATGTCGTCATCGCCCGGAAGACAGAGGAAAGCAACGGATATTCCGCTGTCGTACTCGGCATCGATGATATGAAGAAGGATAAGGCATCAAAGCCTTATGCGGGGCAGTTTCCCGAATCGATCGTTCCCAAGAAACGCATAAGGGAATTCAGGGATTTTGAACCTGCCTGTGCGATCGGAGATGCTTTGGGCGTGGAACTTTTGGAAAAATGCCGCTTCGTTGATGTAACCGGTGTTTCCAAGGGTAAGGGCTTCCAGGGCGTATTCAAACGATACGGCTTCAGCGGTGGTAGAAGTTCCCATGGTTCCAAGTTTCACCGCGAACCAGGATCTACCGGTCAGTGCACCTCTCCGGGGCGTACTTTCAAAAACGTGAAGATGCCCGGTCGGATGGGTCGTGAACGGGTGACCGTTTTGAACCTTAAAGTTATGAAGGTCGACGTTGAAAACCATGTCTTAATGGTTAGAGGCGCCGTTCCGGGTACGAACAAGGGCACGGTCGTCGTTCGGGCCGCGGTCAAAAAGTAACGGGGATAGCAATGAATCGGACAGTTTATTCCATAGATGGTAAAGAACTGCGCTCCATTGACCTTGATGATTCCGTTTTTGGCCTTCCGGTCAACGAGGATATTGTCTGGTACGCAGTTAATAATGAATTGGCGAATCTTCGAATGGGAACCGCGTCAACCAAAGACAGGGGCGAGGTTCACGGATCGAATGCAAAGCCGTATAAACAGAAAGGTACCGGTCGTGCGCGACGCGGTGACAAGAAATCGCCTATCATGGTCGGTGGTGGTATCGTATTCGGACCGAAGCCCCGTGATTTTAGTTATGCAATGCCCAAAAAGGCCAAACGGCTTGCCATGAAGACTATTTTAAGTCTGAAGGTTCAAGACGATAGATTGCGCATTGTTGAAGACTTTTCGATCGCATCCGGAAAGACGAGGGATCTTGTCAAGGTTTTACAGAATCTGGGAACCGATGAAAGGACTGTGCTTGTCCTTAAGGATGACGATGCGGTCATAAAAAGGGCTGGTCGGAATCTTCCTTGGCTCAGTTTCCTGTCATACAACAGATTGCGCGCCCATGACCTTTTCTACGGACGCCGCGTCATCATGCTGGAGTCGGCAGCGAAGAACCTGAGTGAGTTTTATGCAAAGAGCGCGGAGGTTGCGGAATGACTTACGAGCAAATCCTCATAGAACCCGTCTTGACCGAAAAGACGAATTCAATGCGGGAAGAGGGGAAATACGTCTTCCATGTAGCATCCAGCGCGACCAAATTGCAGGTTAAGGAAGCTGTTCGCCGACTTTTCAACGTACATCCGATCGCATGTACCATGATGAATGTTCATGGCAAACCGAAACGCCTCCGCAATAGGTCCGGATATACATCAAGCTGGAAAAAAGCGATTGTCCGCTTGAAAAAGGACGAAAAAATCGCCCTTTTCGAAAGCGTCTAGGCCGGAGTATAGGGGAAAAATATGGGTATCAAGACTTATAATCCGGTTACTCCGGGTACAAGACACCGTGTCAGTCTGAGTTTCGAAGAGATCACAAAGACGACGCCAGAAAAGTCACTGACCTACGGAAGGAAAGAAAAGGCCGGAAGGGGCGCCAAAGGGCGTATCTCCGTTTGGCATAAGGGCGGCGGACATAAGAAACTTTATCGAGAGATTGATTTCAAGCGAAATAAGATCGGAATCCCTGGAAAAGTAACCAGCATTGAATATGATCCCAATCGTAGTGCGAATATAGCCCTCATTCAGTATGTGGATGGCGAGAAACGTTATATTATCGCTCCGAAAGGTCTGACTGTTGGTTTGTCGATTTTAAGTGGACCGACTGCAGCGATCGAAGTTGGCAATGCATTGCCCCTTGAGAATATTCCTCTTGGTTTTAAGGTACACAATGTCGAGTTAACCCTCGGTCGTGGTGCGCAATTGGTTCGGTCCGCTGGAGTCGGCGCGCTCGTCGCTGCCAAGGAAGGCGATTACGTAACCGTAAAATTGCCTTCCGGCGAAATGCGCATGGTATTCAAAAAATGTTACGCTACTATCGGTGAAGTCGGTAATGAAGATCATATGAACGTTCAGCTTGGCAAAGCTGGTCGAACCAGGTGGCTGGGTAAGCGTCCGACCGTTCGCGGTATGGCGATGAATCCGGTCGATCACCCGCATGGTGGCGGCGAGGGACGGAACAAGGGTATAATTCCCGTGACGCCTTGGGGTATCCCGACTCGTGGATACAAGACCCGCAACAAGCATAAGCCGTCTTCCCGGTTTATCGTAACTCGCAGAAAGTAGGTAGGCTATGTCAAGATCCGTTAAAAAGGGTCCCTTCATCGAGAAGAGTCTCTACAAGAAAGTGATCGAGATGAACAAAGTTGGTGACAGGAAAATGATCAAAACATATTCCCGTTGTTCGACTATCATTCCTGAAATGGTCGGTAGCACGATTTCCGTGCATAACGGCAAGACTTGGATACCTGTCTATATAACGGAGAATTTGGTCGGGCACAAACTCGGCGAGTTTTCTCCCACCAGGATTTTCCGTGGTCATGCCGGTTCGGATAAAAAGGCCGCGAAGAAATAGGTGGATGAGATGGCAGAAAAGAAAGGCTATAAAGCCAAATCCAAATTCCTTATAGGGTCACCACACAAGATTCGGCCTGTTGCAGACTTGGTTCGGCGTAAGCCTTTTCCGGATGCAATGGCTATTTTGGAAAATATGCCCCATAAGGGTGCCCGTCTGATAAGCAAGACAGTCAAATCCGCTGCCTCAAACGCGTTGGATCTGAACAAGAAGCTGGACGAAGGTATGTTGTACGTAAAAGAGATACGCATTGATGACGGTCCGAGAATGAAACGTGTATGGTTTCGGGCGCGAGGCCGGGCCGACATGCTGCTTAAGAGGATGTGCCATATCACCGTGGTTATAGACGAGATCGGGAAGTCGGGGGAATAGCGTGGGACAAAAAGTAAATCCGATTGGCCTTCGTATCGGCATCAACAAGACGTGGGCTTCCCGTTGGTATGTAGATCCCAGGGAATATGCTGACACTCTTCATGAAGATCTTAAGCTTCGCAAATTGGTCCAAGCCCTGCCTGAAACCAAGGGTGCCGATATTGCAGAGCTTGAAATCGTTCGTCATCCTCAAAGGATTACCATCGTAATCCATACGGCACGTCCTGGTGTAATCATTGGCGTCAAGGGTGCCAACATCGAGAGGATTGGCGGTGAATTGCAGAAGCATGTCACTAAAAAAGTTCAGATAAAGATCAAGGAAGTCCGTAATGCGGATGGTAATGCCCAATTGATCTCCCAGAATATTGCCAGGCAATTGCTTGCACGCGGATCTTTCCGCAAAGCAATGAAGCAGGCCATTTCAAACACAATGAAAAAAGGCAATGCACAGGGTGTGAAAATCAGGCTGTCCGGTCGTCTCGGAGGTGCGGAAATGTCCCGTACCGAAGAATACAAGGATGGGCGAGTTCCTCTTCACACGTTGCGTGCGGATATCGAGTATGGTTTCTCCGAAGCACATACGACTTTCGGGTCCATTGGTGTCAAGGTTTGGGTCTTCAACGGCATGAAGTATGGCAATGAGCAAAAGGAAGACGCAGGCGTATTGGTACGCAAGCGCCGTGACCGTGCTCCGGCGAGGAGTTAATGTATGCTTAGTCCCAAGCGCGTAAAATTCCGGAAACAACAACGTGGTAGCATGCCAGGAAATGCAACGAGGGGAAACACTGTAGCTTTTGGTGAATTCGGGCTTGTCGCTCTCGACCGGATGTGGATTACCAATAGGCAGTTGGAAGCAGCCCGTGTCGCACTGAACAGGCATGTCAAACGCGGTGGAAAGCTATGGACCCGCGTTTTTCCCGATAAACCGTATACCAAGAAACCCGCTGAAACCCGTATGGGTAAAGGCAAGGGCGCCCCTGAATATTGGGTCGCCGTAGTTAAGCCGGGTACGGTTCTTTTTGAACTCGGTGGTGTCGACAAGGAATTGGCTCAAGCCGCCATGAAGCTTGCAGGCTCAAAATTGCCGATTAAAACCAAATTTGCAATTCGCGCTGATCTTGAGGTTTAAGGAAGAGCCATGAAGAATACTTTCAAAAATCTTTCATTCGCCGAGATACTGGCGAAAAGGGATGAACTCAATACCAAGTATATGGAACTTCGCTTCCAGATGGTCGTAGGTCACGTCGAAAATCCGCTCCAGAAGCGCGTCATGCGACGTCAGATTGCGCGGCTCAATACGTTGATCCGTCAAAACAATACGGCTCAGAAAGCGTAAAGGAGCTAGGGGTGGAAGAACAGAAGGTCGAACAGAAGATAAGGAAGAAAGAGTTTATTGGTTTCGTCGTGAGCGACAAGATGCAGAAAACCATCGTTGTTTCCGTTGAATCCAAGACTCTTCATCCTATTTACAAGAAATATGTTAATAGGACGAAGAAACTTAAGGCGCATGATGAGACCAACGACGCGAAGATCGGTGATCGAGTGCGCGTGAAGGAATGTCGTCCATTGAGTAAAGACAAGTGCTGGAAACTTGTTGAAATCCTCGAGCGGGCAAAGTAACGAAAGGGGAACGTTGAAATGATTCAGGTTGAAACCTATCTTAACGTT
>CAXNJE010000016.1:0-33801 GCA_964202565.1 Breznakiellaceae bacterium
CACAACATGCAGCAGGCTGCGCGCATTTCGGACAGGACAGCCTTCTTCCTGAACGGTGACATGATAGAGTTCGGCCTGACCAAGGATATTTTCTACAAACCCCGGGATACCCGGACCGAGAACTACATCTCCGGCCGCTTCGGCTGAGATCGAAGGATGTTGGGATGATACGAACACGCATTCACTTTCAGGATCAGATGAATCAGCTGTCCCATGAAATTCTTTTGATGGGGACGAGGGTCGAAGAGGATCTCCGCAAGACCATACAGGCCTGCCGCGACAGGGATACGGAACTGGCCCGGGCGGTCCGGGCCGGAGACCGGGACATCAACACCATGCAGGCCGAAATCGAGGACAAGGCCGCCGTGCTTTTGGCCACGCAACAACCAGTCGCAGGAGACCTGCGCAAGCTGGTGACCTTCATCAAGGTAGTCTCGGACTTGGAACGCATAGGCGACTATACCTCGCACCTGGCAAAAACCGTCATGAAAGTGGGCGACCGGAACAAGGAAGAGGAAATCCTGCGCTCCCTGACAGCCATGGCGGACAAGGGCTGTGTCATGCTCAGCCAGGCCATGGCGGCCTTGCTTGGCAACGACGAGGATTTGGCCCGAAGCACTGCCGCCATGGATACCGAGATCGACACGATGCACAAGAATGTGATGTCGGATATCATGGAAGCCATGAGGCTGGTTCCCAAAAATGTTGAAATCGAGGCGCGCCTGATGCGAACCGCGAATTTTCTGGAGCGGCTTGGCGATCATGTCACCAATATATGCGAGTCCGTGATATACATGGTCTCGGGGGTGCATGTGGAAATGAATGAGTAGCGGTCGTGGCATGGGCAAAAAACAGGTTTTGGTAATAGAGGACGACGCGGATATCCAGGAATTGCTGCGCTTCACCCTGGAACGCGAAGGACTTGGGTGCATTTCCGCACTCTCAGCGGAAGAAGGGCTGCGGCTTCTAAAACCGAAGGACATCAACCTGGTGGTCTTGGATATCATGCTCCCCGGAATGAGTGGTATCGATGCGCTTAAACGGATGAAGGCGAGGCCGGAACTTGCCCGCATGCCTGTCATCCTCGCCAGTGCGAAAGGCGAGGATCCTGATGTGGTCCTTGGCCTGGAACTGGGTGCCGACGACTACGTGGTCAAACCCTACAGCCCACGTGTCTTGGTCGCCCGCATACGCCGCCTGCTCCGTGACGAAGCGGCAAGCGAAACCTCCCCAAGCAGTGAGACCCACAGTCCAGTCGATACCACAATAAAAAATCACCTGGATTCAGGTCCTTTCCATTTGGTAACGGACAGGCATGAGGCCTTCGCAGACGGCCTGCTGCTTGATCTTTCCGTAACGGAATATTCCTTGCTGGAGCTCATGGTGCGCAATCCTGGCATCGTTTTCAGCCGTTCCAGGGTGATAGAGACGATATATGGACAGAATCATGCCGTGAGCGATCGTGCTGTCGATGTACAGATCCTGGGCTTGCGCAAGAAACTGGGTATCAGCGGTGACTGGATAGAGACGGTACGCGGCGTCGGCTACCGACTTAAGGACAAGTAGTGAAAAAATCCAATCGAAGCCTTTTTACGGATGTTTTTCTGATAATTCTCGGTTTTACCTTCATTCCATTGGTTTTACTGGCACTATTGAGCGCCGTATCCGTCCAAAGGTTCGTGACCGATATTTCACGCTACGAACTACTGCAGAACGCCCGCATGATCTCGTACGTGGTTCAGGATAAGGTCTCCGCCGGAGGGGACGCCGGGAAAGTTCTGGCAGATCTTGGCAGCCGGAGTGACATACGGATCAGCCTTATAACCCGGGACGGTTCGGTGCGGTACGATTCCCACGGCGTGGTGGAACAGATGGAAAACCACGTAGCCCGGCCGGAAATAAGGGCCGCCTTCGAGACGGGAAGCGGTTCCGACTTCCGCTATTCCGCGACGCTAGGGACGCGTAGCACCTATGCGGCAGTACGCCTGGAGTTGCCCGCAGAAAACGGGGAACCCCTCGTGCTTCGGCTCGCCTTACCCCTCCCCTTGGTGGAAAATCGTTTCAGGCAGTACAGCCTTAGCCTTTTTTTCGTGCTGTTGTGGATATTGGGCTTCGGGATACTTGCGGCTGTGTTCTTTTCCCGGCGCATCACCAAGCCCGTGGCAATTCTGGAAGCGGCAGCCCGCAATTGGGCTTCCGGTTCCTTCGGTTCGAATCCCCTGATACGCTCTCCCCGTGAGCTGGCCAACCTGTCGGCTTCCATGAACAGCATGGCCGCAGACCTGGAAGAGCGGCTTTCCGCTTTAAAAAGAAGCGGGGAGGAATTGCACACTATCCTGGAGGCCCTGGGTGAGGCCCTCGTGGTCAGCGACCCTGAAGGTTTTGTGCAGGTCTGGAATCCGGAGGCGGAAAAACTTTTCGGCTTATTCGGAAAAACGTTGGTACCCCAACACACGCTGCTTGAACTTTCGGGATCATCGGAACTGGCCGCACTGGAAATTCGTTGCAGGAACGGAAAACGGGAAGAAGCCACCGTCACCCTGCGGAATGGTCGGATATTGACCGTTCGGGTATACGGGGCACCCCTCCCGGAACACGGTGGCGCCGTTTTGGTAATGTCCGATATTTCCCGCATGGTGCTACTGGAGACCGTACGTCGCGATTTTGTGGCCAACGTGTCCCATGAGCTGAAAACGCCGATCCAATCCATAAAAGGTTTTGCCGAAGCCCTGTTGACCGATCCCGGCTTGGACAAGGATACCCGAACACGATTCCTGGGAATCATCCTGCGCAATTCGGGCCGGATGGAAGCGCTCATAGTTGACCTGCTGACGTTGGCCCGCTTGGAGCACGCCGAAGAAAGCGGTTCCTTGAAGCCGGAATCGGTCGATTTGTCTGAATTGGCGGCTCTGTCCATCGAAAGCCTGATCCCACCTGAAAGTTACGGAAAGGTTAAGGTAAACATGGAAGGAGATCCCGAAGTGTTCGCAGCGGGTAACAGCGCGCTTTTGGAGCAGGCTCTGGGTAACCTTTTGGATAATGCTGTCCGCTATTCGCCGTCAGGATCGTCCATACGCCTGAGCTGGAAGAAGGTGGGCGAACAGGTGGAGATAACCGTGAAAGATAATGGACCTGGGATTCCCCAAAAAGAGCAGGATCGCATTTTCGAACGATTCTACCGCCTGGAAAAATCCCGAAAGCGTGAAAGTGGCGGAACCGGATTGGGACTGGCCATAGTCAGGCACGTCGCGCGGCTCCACGGAGGAACCATAAAACTGGAAAGCCGTCCGGGTAAGGGTTCTGCCTTCACCTTGACCGTACCGGCATGGAAGGGCAAAAAGACCTGATCCGGATCTTTCCCGTCGCTATTTGCGTTCGGGCCGATGTTGGTTCTATACTGTCGGCCATGGATCGATACGATGTGGCAATTATCGGTGGCGGAGGAACGGGTGCCGCTGCGGCCTATGACCTGACCCTGCGCGGTTTGAAGGTAGCCCTATTCGAACGCGGCGAACTTACGTCCGGTACGACAGGACGGCACCACGGCCAACTCCATTCGGGTGCCCGATATGCTTTGGGAGATACCAACATCGCCCGGGAATGCATGGCGGAAACCTTGATCCTGCGTCGGATAGCCCACGACAGCATCGAATATAATCAAGGGCTCTTCCTCGCCCTGAACGATGAGGATTGCTCGTTGGCCGATTCCTTTGTGGACGCCTGCCAATCCTCCGGCATCCCCGCGCGGGAAATTTCCATTGGACAAGCCCTTTCCATGGAAGGCCGAATCAACCCCAAGGCTAAAAAGGCCGTACTCGTCCCGGACGGTACCATCGACGCGTATCGTCTCGCGATGGGTTTCTTTGCATCCGCCAAGGTACGGGGTGCGAAAATCCACCATTTTTCCGAACTTGTCGGCATCGAAGTCGTTGCCGGCTCCGTAGGCCCCTTGTTGATCCATGATCTGCAGAACGGCGCGGAGTACCGTATTGCGGCCGATGCCGTTGTCAACGCATCCGGCCCCTGGTCCAACCGCGTGGCGGCCCTGGCCGGTATCGATGTGCCTGTAACCGCTGCTGCGGGTACCATGGTTGCTGTCGAGGGCCGGCTTACCAATATGGTTATATCCCGATTGCGGCATCCCGGCGATGGAGACATAGTTGTGCCCCAAAGACGGCTATCGATTATCGGCTCCACCCAGAGGAAAACGGATAATCCCGACGGCTTGCTACCGGAACGGGAGGAAGTGGCATTCCTTCTGGCTGCCGCGGACGAGCTTGTCCCGGGATTCTCCAACCAGCCTTTGCGTGCGGCCTGGTCCGCCGCCCGCCCCCTCGCGGGACGCACCAGCGACGACGGCAGGGCTATCAGCCGCGATATCGCTGTCTTTGATCATGGGCGCCTGGATGGGGTAAGGGGTCTATTCAGCATCATCGGGGGCAAAGCCACTACCCTGCGCATCATGGGTGAAAAGGTATCGGACGCAGTAGCCGGCTACCTGGGCGTCTCCGTTGCCTGCTCCAGCGCGGAACACGCGTTGTTGCCCCACAGCGCGTATTGGAGGCTCCAGTGAGGCTTACCCTCAGGATACAACGTCGGCTCCCCAAGGAATCCCGCTACGAACTGTTTGATGTAGAGCTGGACGGCAGCGCAACCTTGCTGGATGCACTTGAATACCTGCGTACCGGCAAGGTCCCTGATCTGGTATATCGCCACTCTTGCCATCACGGTTCGTGCGGTACCTGCTCGGTCCGTGTGGACGGCAGGGAAATGCTGGCATGCCTCCTTCGCCTGGATTCCTTAGTGCCCCAGACTATGGGGGTTACCGGCGGATCAGGCTATCCGGCGGGCGAACCCTTTTCCATCACTGTAGAACCCCTGGCCGTTTTCGAGCCCCTCGCGGATTTGGCAATCGATCCGGGACCTCTGTTCCGGTCCCAACCCGAAGGATATTCGTTGCTTAGGGAAAGTGAACCTACTGCCAATGAGAACCAAACGATTGGCGAAACTACAGACGAAATGGAAAGCCCCATAAAATCGTATCGTTTTGAGGATTGCATAGAATGCGGGTGTTGTGTGTCAGCCTGCCCCGAGTGCGTATCTGCCGGGGCATCCACGACCAAACCGGCTTTCATGGGACCTGCAGCCCTGGCAGCGCTGCGGCGGGAAACGATAAACCACCCGGATCGACGCAAGGAATTGCTGGAACGGGCAGGCCTGCCGGACGGTGTCGTTGGTTGCAAGCGTCACTTTGACTGCTCGCGGGTATGTCCCAGGGCTGTGTACCCGGCCAAGCATATCGAATTGTTGCGGCGGGAAATCGCCAAGGTATCGACATGAGAAAGAGGAACACCCGATGCGGAGTCCCCACCGCCACATCGGGTAATCCCTTTACCTTCTCAGGAACTCAGGCCATAGCCTCAAGGTTGCTTTGGTTCATGCAAGTCCGTTCATAGAGTCAAAGGTCTTTTTTGGAAGGCTACTGGGCTTCCGCTATACCCGGTTTCGCACCCAGTTTTTTAATCTCCTGTACGAATTCATCCAGATCCTCAAAATGGCGATAGACGGAAGCAAAACGTATATACGCCACACCATCCACTTCATGGAGTTTTTCCAGAACCAATTCGCCTATCTCGGTCGCGGCGATCTCATGGTTCGCCTTGCCTTTCATGAAGGCCGAGTCTTCCAGCTCATTGACGATATTCTCTATGGTCATCTGTGATACAGGACGTTTTTCCAAAGCCCGCTGAACCCCACGCTCGATTTTGGAACGGTCGAAGGGTTCCCGCCTTCCATCCCGCTTGATTACCATGAACTGCTTGTCCTCGATGCGTTCATAGCTTGTGAAGCGGTAGCCGCAATCGTTGCATTCACGCCTGCGTCGGATGGATTCTCCGTTGGCAAGGGTTCTGGACTCTATCACCTTGTCGTCAAAACTGCCGCAATGCGGGCATCTCACACAGTTCCTCCAATAATAATCCAACCCTGTCCATGACAGCACCTTCAGGCTTGATGTCTTATGGCTCCTTCGGTCCACTACCTATGGAGCTGGGCTCGGATTCTAGCCCACTATAACACGCTATCCCTTGTGTCGCAAGCGATTTGTACGCACTTGCCCACTGCAAGGTCCCTGTGCTTTTCTTTTTTTCCCAAGCTTGGTATTCTATGGGGACGGCTAGTCATCCATACCTGCGGCTCGGAGGTAATTGTTGAAAATCGGTATCGACACCTTCGCCTGCGACGGCGGAAAATCCGGTATCGGCGTCTACCTCCTCCAACTTCTCAAGCGGCTCCCCCGTTCCGGAGAGCATTTTGAGTTGTTCGGATGGGAATTCGACCGCTACTCATTCTCGGAAGCCGCCGAGGACATTGAATTCATCGCACAGGGTTCCCGTACCGGGGCGCTCGAGAATTCCCTCTGGCACCTTTTCAGATATCCCGATTTTGCTCGCAGCCGCGGATACAAACTCTGCTTCTTCCCTGCTGCGAATCGTCGTCTGCCCAGACGTTCGTCCTGCCCCAGCGTCGGTACCGTACACGATTTGGCCGCATACCGCGGTCCGCGTAAAAATCGCGAACATCTGGGAGCACTGCTCAGGATGATCCTCCCCGATTCGCTCAGGCAGCTGGATCGCATAATTGCCGTCAGTTCCTGGGTCAGGGACGAGTTGGTGGATGTGGCGCATGTGCCTGCAAGCCGTATCGATGTTGTTCCCGACGGCATCGATCTGGAGGCCTTTCATCCCCGGCCACGCAACGAGGAAAGTGTCGTCCTGATCCAACCTTTTTCCTTCCGCAGACCTTATATTCTGTATGTATCGCGCATCGACCATCCCGTTAAAAATCATGTCCGGCTTATCGAGGCTTTCGGCATTTTCAAGACCACCACAAAGCACCCCCACCGTCTTGTGCTTGCCGGTGCAGACAGGAAGGGCGCCGATACTGTCCGCAGGGCCGCCGCCCGTTCCCCATTCAGGAACGATATATTCTTTACCGGACACTTTCCGTTAAAAAGCCTCCCCGAACTCTATGCCGGCGCCGATCTGGTCGTAATTCCTTCCAGTTATGAAGGTTTCGCCATGGGCGCTTTGGAGGCAATGGCTTCGGGAGTTCCGGTGGCCTGCGCCCGGGCGGCCTCCATGCCGGAAGTGGCCGACCAGGCAGGCCTCTACTTCGATCCTGACGACGCGGAGGACATGGCTGATCGTATCTCCACCCTGACTACCGATCGAGAAGTGTACCGGGAATGCAGGAGACGTGGATTGGAAAGGGCACAAGCCTTTTCATGGGATCGTTGTGCGGAAAGTACTTTCAGAATTCTGAGGGAGACGGCAGGGCGCTGAAGCTGCCTATAGTGAGCCGAGTCGGCTAGCTGGCGGGATTCCCGCCAGTGGTTGCTTCCTGAGTAGCGGGTGATCTCGCCGCAGAGCCGAAGAGGAGAGCGAAAGCCTGGGCCGCGTCCTCGACAAGCTCCACTTGGATGGCATTTTTTACTTCCCCATCCAATTCACGGAATTCGTCCTCGTTGCCCTTGGGGATAATGACCAGTTCCATATGATTCCGGATGGCCGCGAGCAATTTTTCCTTCAGGCCACCGATTGGAAGCACCCGGCCTGTCAGGGTGAGTTCTCCTGTCATGGCAACCCGGGGTCGTGGGGGCAGTTCACATAGCGTCGATAACAAGGCCGAGGCAAGGGTGATCCCTGCCGACGGTCCGTCCTTGGGTATGGCTCCTTCGGGGACATGGATGTGGAAATCCACCTTGCCGATATCGGCCATCTTGAAGGCATACAGGTGTGAAACACTACGCAGGTAAGAAAGCGCGGTCCTGGCGCTTTCCTTCATGACGTCCCCCAGATTACCGGTGAGTATGAGCTCGCCGCTTCCATCGAAGCGCACCGTCTCCACCGGAAGCAAGGTCCCGCCGGTTTCGGTCCATGCCAGCCCGTAACAGACGCCCTTGCCCGATTCCTTCAGTACCACGTCGTGTTTGTGCTTGCGTCTTCCTAAAAGTTTTTCAAGATCCTTTCCCGCGACGTTTCGCTTATACGCCGAAATGGGCTTCATGGGCTGCCCATCTTCATTGGACCCGCTTTCAGCGGCTGGTTCGGCTATTTCTGTCTGTTCGGTTGATTCGGTAGTGATTGATGCAGCTGACTTGACGAAGCCCTTGGATACTGCATCCCTCGCCAGACGACGTACACAACGCGCTATTTCCCTTTCCAGCGACCGGACGCCGGATTCCATGGTGTAGTACCTGATGAGATCCAGAATGGCCTGATCCTTGAAGGTTGCCTGGGAACTTCCCAGACCGTTTTCCTCCAGCTGTTTGGGAATGAGGAATTTCCTGGCTATTTCAAGTTTTTCCCGCTCACCATAGCCGGGGATTTCAATTATCTCCATCCGGTCAAGGAGGGGGTAGGGGATGGTATGCAGGGAATTCGCGGTTGCGATGAAAAGCACTTTCGACAGATCGTAGGGTACTTCCAGGTAATGGTCTGTGAAGGTGGAATTCTGCTCGGGATCCAGTACTTCCAGCAAGGCCGAAGCCGGGTCGCCACGAAAGTCCCCTGATAGCTTGTCGATCTCATCCAACAGGAAAACAGGGTTTGTCGTGGCCGCCTTGCGCATTGACTGGAGTATCTTGCCCGGAAGGGCTCCTACATAGGTTTTGCGGTGCCCGCGAATCTCGGCCTCGTCCCGGACGCCGCCGAGGGATATACGTACGAAATTCCTGCCCAAAGCACGCGCCACGGATCTACCCAGGCTTGTCTTGCCTGTACCGGGTGGTCCGACGAAGCAGAGTATGGGACCCTTGATGGTTTCCGTCAGGCGACGGACTGCAATGAATTCGACAATCCGCTCCTTCGCCTTGCGCATGTCGTAGTGGTCCTGGTCGAGTATCAGCTCCGCTTCTTCAAGGGACCGGGAATCTTCGGAGCGGTCGCTCCAGGGCAGGTCGGATATCCATTCAAGGTAACCCCTGAGTACCCCGGCTTCTGGAGAAAGGGATTGCAACTTGCGTAATCGTGCCAATTCCTTCCGTGCTTTGGCCAGGACTTCCTCCGGTGGTTTCCTATCCTCTATGGCCTTCTCGATTTCCCGGAATTCATCAATTTCGCCTTCCTTGCCCAGTTCCTTGTTGATTTCCTTCAGCTGCTCGTTCAGGATGTATTCCCGCTGGGTCTTATCCATGCGGCTTTTTACCTTACCCGATATCTTGCGCTGTATGCTGATTATCTCATTTTCCGAGTCCAGCAGGTCCAGCACAAAGGCAAGCCTGGCAGCATCACCCTCGATGGACAGGAGTTCGATCTTTTTTTCAATCTTCACCGCCAGGGCGTTGGAAACCAGATTTGCAAGCCGTTCAGGGTTGTCGGCTCGGTCTACGGCGGCGGGAACTTCGGCGTTCACCTTTTTGGACAGTTCGGCATACTGGGTAAAAGCTTTCTGGACCGAGCGTGCCATGGCTTCGAGTTCGGCACTTTCTGTCTTGCCCCCACCTTCCAGCGGCGACACCCGAACCATGGTCACACCATATTTTTCCAGGATGTCCTGGGAACGGGCGCGATATTCGCCTTCCAACAATACCCGTACCGTGCCGTCAGGAAGCTTTAGCTGTTGTACTATGCGGGCTACGCTGCCGACCTGGTAGGTTTCATCATCCTTGGATAGCGGTTTCCTGCAAGCCGCAAATACGCGGCGATCGCGCTTTAGCGCCTCGTCAATAGCCGCGACGGCATGCTTTTGGGAGATGAATACAGGAACCATGGTATGGGGGAAAAGAACGAGCTCCCGGAGCGCAAGCAGGGGGAGCTCATCGGAATTCGGCTTGCGTGACAAGACCGAAAGAAAACTCATGCGCTTTTCTGTAGCAGATGGACTTCCGGACGCTCGGATTTTTCGACCACGTCACGGGTCACGACGACACGTTTGCGACCTTCGATGGAGGGAATCTCGAACATGACGTCGGTCATCATCCGTTCGACAATCGCCCTCAGACCACGGGCCCCCGTTTTCTGCTTGATGGCCAGATCGGCTATGGCATCGATGGCGTCCGGATCGAACTCCAAGGCGACATCGTCGATGGCGAGCGAAGCCTGGAACTGTTTGACGATGGCGTTTCTTGGTTCCGTGATGATGCGCTTAAGATCGTCTCTCTTGAGCTCATCCAGGCATACGGTGATGGGGAGGCGTCCGATAAACTCGGGAATCATACCGTATCTGATAAGGTCATCCGGATGCATCTTGGCGTATAGATCGTGTAAATCCTTGTCTTTCTTGGATTTGACATCGGCACCAAAACCCATTGGATGTTGGGAGACCCGCTGTTCGATAAATTTGTCCAAACCCACGAAGGCCCCACCGCAGATGAACAGGATATTGGTGGTGTCGATCCTGATCATTTCCTGGTTGGGGTGTTTCCTGCCGCCCTGGGGTGGTACCGATGCGATGGTACCTTCAATTATCTTTAGCAGTGCCTGCTGGACGCCCTCGCCTGAAACGTCCCGGGTAATGGATACGTTCTCGCCCTTGCGGGAAATCTTGTCGATCTCGTCTATGTAGACTATGCCGCGCTCGGCGGCCGCTATGTTTCCGCCAGCGTTCTGGATGAGCTTGAGCAGGATGTTTTCCACATCCTCACCCACATAGCCTGCCTCGGTGAGCGTGGTCGCATCGGCGATGGCGAACGGAACCTTGAGCTTTCGCGCCAAAGTCTTTGCCAATAAGGTCTTGCCTGTACCGGTGGGACCTATCATGAGGACGTTCGATTTCTCGATATCCACGTCGTCGGGGGTTTTTGCCGGGTTGGCGATGCGCTTGTAGTGGTTGTATACGGCAACTGCAAGCGCCTTCTTCGAGGGATCCTGACCTACAATGAACTGGTCAAGATAATCCTTGATTTCACGTGGGGTAGGAATATCGCCGGTGAACTGGGTAGAAAGGTCGTGATCTTCCTCGACAAGGATCTTCCGGCATACATCCACGCATTCATCGCAGATGTACACATTATCTGGACCAGCTATAAGCCGTCTGGCCATGTCGGCGCTTTTGCCGCAAAAAGAACAAGCCCTCTCCGCATTGCCGCCGTTATTTCGTAGCCGCGCCATCGGTGTTCCTTGTCAGTATACGATCGACGATGCCGTACTCGACGGCTTCGGCGGCCGACATATAGAAATCGCGCTCCATGTCAGAGGCGATACGCTCTAAGTCCTTGCCGGAATGCTTGGCGAAATATTCGATGGTCATTTTCTTGAGGCGAAGTATTTCCTTCGCCTGTATGCCTATATCTCTGGCTTGCCCTTGGGCGCCACCCCAGGGTTGGTGGATGAGTATGCGGGAGGAAGGCAGAGCCATCCGTTTTCCCTTGGCTCCGCCGGTAAGGAGGAGCGCACCCATGCTGGCAGCCTGTCCCAGACAGATAGTCTGGATGTCGCAACGTATATACTGCATCGTATCGTAGATAGCCAAACCCGCAGTTACCGATCCTCCGGGGGAATTCACATAGATGCTGATTTCCTTTTCCGGATCCTGGCTTTCCAGAAATAGAAGCTGGGCAACCACCAAATCGGCCGTAAGATCGTTTATCTCGCTATCTATAAAAACGATGCGATCCTTGAGGAGGCGCGAATAAATGTCGTAGGAGCGTTCGCCCATCCCCGTCTGTTCAATTACTACGGGGACAAGCCCATGCATGCGTTCGTTCATGCCCTCAATTTACCCATTATTGGCAACCAGGTCCAGATATTTGACCTTTTTGCCATTCTTTATCTTGGTTTCGGCCAATACAAGGTCGAACAGCTTGCGCTCTTTGATGTCGTCAAGCAGGTATCCTTTCATATCGTCCCGTTCGTAGTGCTTCTTAACCTCTTCCACACTCACACTCATGGAAGCTGCCATGGTTTCGAATTCCTTCGCAAGCTCATCCTCACCGGACACCACGTTCAGTTCCTTCATCAAATTTTCAACGATGAGCCTGGACCGGAGAGCCTTCTCGATATCGGGGCGCCATTCGGCTACGATTCCTTCGTAGCTTTTGCCGCTGGATTGAAGGATTTCAAGGAGTTGGTCACTGGAAGCATTGAAACGCCGTGCCAACTGACGCCAGCGGGAGTCTGTTTCCACACGGATCATGGTTTCCGGCAGGTCGATAGTGGTCTTTTCAAGGATCTTGTCCAGGAAAGCGTTCATCTTGAGTCCCCGGAGCTTGTTATCCAGGTTTTTCTCAAGGTTTGACTTGAGATCGGCCTTGAGGTCTGCGAGGGTCTTGTATTTTTCACCGATATCCTGGGCCAGTTCGTCATCCAGATCGGGAAGCTTTTTTTCCTTGATGGCTTTGATCCTGACTTTTAATTTCTTTCTCTTGCCGGCAAGGTCCGCATCGGCGAAGTCGGCGGGGTAGGTCTTATCGAAGGTCCGTTCCTCGTCAACTTTCATGCCGATTATCTCATCGTCAAACTTGAAGACGTTCTGGCCGGAACCGACTGTGAACACGAAATCCTGCCGTTCCCCTTCGGGAACTGCCTTGCCATCCTCGCCCAACTCGGCATAATCCACGGTAACCACGTCGTTGGAAGCCAGCACGGCACCTTCCGCCTTGTCCAGCACTACCGCGTTGCGGTCCCGTAACTGTTCCAGTTCACGGTCGATATCTTCCGCACCCACGGTGGCAACAGGAACCTCGATTTCGGTTCCCTTCCAGGAAGTCACCTTCACTTGGGGGAATACGTCATAGGACACGGAGAAGGCAAGGTCGCTGCCCAAGTCGAGCTTGGGTTCTTCCTGGACCGAGGGCGTTGAATAGGGGAGGGGTTGATCTTCGGCGGCAAAACTCTCGTCTTTGAACAACTCTTCCAGGGCTTTTTCCATGATCCGGCCCATCGCGTCGCCTTTCAGAGACTCGCCGAATTTGCGTTCCAGGATTTCCTTGGGCACCATGCCCTTCCGGAAGCCTTTGATCTGGACGCTTTTGGCGTACGACTTGATCAGCTCATTGTATTGGGTTTGTACATCGTCTTTGCCGACGGTGACCGCCAGTTTGACCGCGGAATGCTCAAGACGCGTGATTTCTTTGGATACGACCACTTCGATTCCTCTCACAAATGGATTCGGGGTTCCCGGCCGTACGGCACTCGGGAGCCTTAATGAAAAAAGGCGATCCGGTATTCGGATCGCCTTCCGCCGAAGAGCGGGAAACGGGAGTCGGACCCGCGACATCCACCTTGGCAAGGTGGCGCTCTACCACTGAGCTATTCCCGCATAAATTTCAAGCACAAGCCCTTGCGTGTCTCCTTCGTCCCTGCCCTTTCGGGTTGCACTCCGGGATTGCTCTCCGGATTGCGAGAGAAGGGATTTGAACCCTCACGCCTAAGGCACCAGATCCTAAGTCTGGCGTGTCTGCCAATTTCACCACTCTCGCTCGGACAAGAAGACAGGTCGAGTCTATTGAAAGAACGGCTCCCGTGTCAAGGTATCCGGCGAATCGCACAAATGAAAAGGGCTGCCCGGTAAAGGCAGCCCCATCATTGAGCGGGAAACGGGAGTCGGACCCGCGACATCCACCTTGGCAAGGTGGCGCTCTACCACTGAGCTATTCCCGCATGGGCGAATTTTCCGAAGGAAAGTCCGCTTTTTCGTAAAGTACCCTGCAAACCCAATTAAGGGAATGCTATCTGAGCCGCGAAGGGATCGAACCTTCGACCCGCAGATTAAGAGTCTGCTGCTCTACCAGCTGAGCTAGCGGCCCAAGTCTTGACAATTCAACGATTCCCAGTATCCCGAAAGACACCTGCGCCCGTCTCTCCTGCGTCCGGAGGGGTTCGAACCCCCGACCTACGGATTCGAAGTCCGTCGCTCTATCCAGCTGAGCTACGAACGCATTGCGATCGGTCAGAGCACCGGTTCCTTGCCGGAAGGGTGGATGACGGGGCTCGAACCCGCGACACCCAGAGCCACAGTCTGGCGCTCTACCTACTGAGCTACATCCACCATCGAACTGACGATGGAAATATGAAGGAAACACCGGAAAGAGTCAATATGCACAAAGTGATTTTTTTGGGACCTGGAATAGCTACATGAGCATCATAAAACAGCCGATAAGTAAATGAGGTACTTTGCATGCAATATCAAACGACCACGATCACACATTGCACGGACGTGCTCAGGCAGGAAACAGCGTTGTTGGAACAACTGGCCTGCGCGCAGGAAACCGTCCGCAGGGCTGCCTTCTCACGGGATTGGACCAAGCTTGACGATCAACTTGTCAGACTTTCCGAGTACGGCAAGGAATTTGAACTTCTTGAGGCGGAGCGCGCCCGTATCTTTGGTTTGCTGAGCGGGGAAGGACAGGGACCCGCCGGTTTTTATGCTTTGGCATCCCGCCTGGAACCTCCGGCGCGCAAGGAACTGACGGAACTGTACCGCAAGCTGAAATTGGAGACCCTCAAAGTCCGGCTGGCAAACGATGCACTGTCCTCTTATCTGGGCGAAGCCAGAACCACCGTATCCGGTTTTCTGGAAGCGGCTTTCCCGGACAGGAAAGGCAAGATTTATTCCCGTCACGGCGCACCCGTACATTCCGAGATGAGGAGTATCGTCCTGGACCGTTCGCTGTAATACGGGACGGAAGGAGTATCCATGCAATCAACTTTCGCCGGTCTGGAAATAGGCAAACGCTCGGTAGTCGCCCATCAACAAGCACTCGCGACAGCCGGTCATAATATATCGAATGCCTCCACAGAAGGCTATTCGCGTCAGCGGGTGGAGTTTTCTCCCTTTGAACCCATTTACCTTCCCGGCCTTAATCGTGAGGAGACTCCCGGCCAGATTGGTCAGGGCAGCGTTATCGAACGCATCGAGCGTATCAAGGATGGACTCCTGGAAAACAGGATCATCTCACAAGCCGAAGGCGAGGGCTTCTGGGATACCCGCGACAAGTACGTCCTTATGCTGGAACAGATATACAATGAACCCGGAGATACTTCGATACGATCCCGCATGGATGCATTTTGGGATTCCTGGCAGGAATTGTCCATACATCCTGCGGATGCGGCACCGCGGAAAGCCGTACTCGAACGTGGCAAGACCTTGGTGGATGCCATTGGCGAACGTTTCAAGGGACTGAGCGGCATCCGCGATATGCTGGAGCAGGATATACAGGGAACGGTAAAGCAGGTCAACGATCTTACCCGTGGAATTGCGGGACTCAACGAGGAAATACAGAAAATCCGCGCCCAGGGCGACAACCCAAATGACCTTTTTGACCGGCGGGATGTTCTGGTCGAGAAACTGGCGGGTTTGATCGATGTGACTGTCGATTCCCGGGATCCTGACGAATTCATGGTGCATACCGGTGGTTCCATCCTGGTACAGGGCAGATCCCGCAGGCAATTCGCGCTGGAAAGCGGTGCCGGCATGGTGGATCCCTCCAATGCCGAGGAAGCGGCTTTTTCCCGCATAACCTGGAAGGACTCAGGCTCGCCCGTGATCCTGCGGGGCGGTAGTCTGGCAGCCATGGTCCAACTCCGTGACGATGATGTCCGTTCGGAACTTCAGAATCTGGATTCCATGACTTTGAACTTTGCCGATCTGGTAAACGACGCCCATCGTGCAGGTACAGGTCTGAATGGTACGACTGGTCTTGATTTCTTTACCGAAAGGGCTTTCGTGACCAATGTTGCCGGAAATTACGACAGGGACGGGGATGGGGAATACGATTCTACCTATGTATTCCGCATGAACGGCGCGAACAAGCTTGAAGCGCGCGCCCAAGTGGGCTTGCAGGGCACGATCAGGCTTTCGGGGGCGGACGGAAATAAGGAAATTCAATATTATCCCACCGATACGGTCACCGATGTCATTGCCCGCATCAACGATTCGGGTGCGGAAGTCGTGGCGCGCCTTGACCGCGAAGGTCGGCTCAGCCTGAAGGGAACCCCCTCCGCGGATCCGGCAAATCCTGATTTCGTCATACGTCACCTGGAGGATTCAGGCCGCTTTCTGGAAGGCTATGCCGGGTTGCTCTCGGTACGCGGAGAAAGTGGTGCCTTTGATTGGGGCAGGAAAGATGCGGTACTGGCTTTGAGTGGAGGGGCGGTCGATTATGCGGTCACCCCCATCGCACACCCTTCCGGGTGGCTGGAGGTGAGTCCGGCCCTGAAAAAGGATCCGTTTTCCATAGCTGCCGGTTACGGAGAGAACGGGAGAAAGGCCAATCCGGGAAACGGAGATGCCGCGCTGGCCATCGCATCCATACGGAATACGCCGGTCATGGTTGGACGTCTGGATACCTTCGACGATTATTTCGCAGACTCGGTGGCCCGTATAGGACTTATGGGAGAACAAGCCGATCGTGCCCTGGAAAGTCAGAGTCTGATAATGAAACAGCTTCGGGATATGAGATCCTCCATATCGGGGGTGAATATCGACGAGGAATTATCCCAAATGATAAAGTTCCAGCATGGCTACGCCGCCGCGGCGAGGTTCATCACCACCATGAATGATATGCTCGATACGATCATCAACCGGATGGGGGTGTAATAAATCATGAGACGTATTTCCACGGATATGCCAAATGACGACCTGCAATTCAGGTTGCGTCGCCATGAATCGGAGCTTTCCTCACTGCAGACGAAGATGGGTACACAAAAGCGGATCCAGAATTTGCGTGACGACCCGTTGGGAGCTGCGAAGGCAGTACGATATGAATCCTATCTGGCTCGATTGGAACGTTTTGAGAACAACGCCCTATACGCCAAGGATCATTATAAGATTGCCGACACCTATATGCGACAGGGTCAGGATATCATGCAGCGGATTAGGGAAATCGCGGTCCAGGGCGCAAATGGTACCTACGCTCCGGAAGACCTTCGATATATGGGCGTGGAGGTGAACGAATTGCTGAAGGAATTCGTGCAGATCGCCAATGCGACCGGACCCGATGGAACCCGCCTTTTTGCCGGGGACAAGGCCTTTACCGAACCATTCCGTGCAGTGGAAGGGGCCGTGGAAGGGGCAGGCGAGAGCATGCTCGCCCGGGTGGATTATCAGGGCTCCGGTTCATCCAGAAAGGCTGAGACAAGCGAAAATTCGTTTGCTAATCTTGATCTGGCTGGCGGAGAAGCATTCTGGGCCGAGAAAATGCAGATTTTCTCTTCCTTCGACGCAACCGCATACCGCGTTTCAAAGCCTTCTGTTTTTTTTGTGGATGGCCAGGAAATAAGCGCTTCCCCTGGTGATACGGTCCACGCGTTGGTGGCGAAGATAAATGATTCGGCGGCTCCCATAAAAGCCTACGTCGATCCTGTCACAAAAGGTTTGGCCTTGGAGGGCACCAGCGCCCATATGATCCGCGTAGAAGATGGGGTGGGATCATCGGTACTCAAGGATTTGGGTGTCATAAGGCAGACCGCGGATACGGGTACCACGAACTGGCATCATGATGCCCGCGTTTCCGGAGGTTCCGCCTTCGATATGGTCATCCGTTTAAGGGATGCCTTGTTCCGTGGTGATAGCGGCGAGGTAGGTTCACGAGGAATAGCAGGTATGGATCTGGCCCTTGATAATATGGGTGCACGGCTTGCGGAAATAGGTAGCCGCCAGGAACGTAGCGAAGTGACCTGGAAGCGGATTAACGCCGAGATACCAGACGTTACCTCGAACCTTGCCCGGGAGACCGCACTGGACTTTACCAAGGCTGCCACAGATTTGGGCATGCTGGATTTTGCGCATAAGGCGGCTCTCCAGACCGCATCCAAAATCGTGCAACCGACCCTGCTCGATTTCCTGCGTTAGGAGAAATAATGAGAGTACATACGAAGGCTTATGGTTCGATCGAGGTCGATGAACGTCAGCGCATCACTTTCCCAAAGGGCCTTCTGGGTTTTGAAAAATTCAGGGATTACATACTTCTGGATGCGGAACGGCAGCCTTTTTACTGGCTACAATCCCTGGAAGTGGAGCGGGTAGCCTTCGTTCTAGTAAACCCTTTCCTATTTCGCACGGATTATGAACTGGATATCGATGATTCCGAGTTATCTGAAATTGGCATCAAGAATCCGGATGATGCCCTGATTTTCAGCATCGTCACCATTCCCGCAGACGGTTCTCCCATGACGGCCAATCTTCAGGGTCCCATCGTGATAAATAAGGAAGCCCGGCTGGCGCGTCAATCGGTATTGAACGATCCGCGCTGGAAGACAAAGCACGACGTCGTTGCGGAATTGGCGACCGCGAAGAAGTCGCCATGCTGATCCTTTCACGCAAACTGAACGAGAAAATCATGATCGGAGACGATGTTTCCATCTCCATCATAGAAATTCGCGGAGATCAGGTGAAATTGGGTGTAGACGCCCCACGATCCGTAAAAGTTTTCCGTAGGGAAGTATTTGATGCCATCATGGAAGAAAACCTTGCCGCTGCGGATTCCAATACACAACTTCCGGATGTCAATCTTGGAGTCCTGCGGGAACCCCTCTAAAAAAGGTTCCTGTCTGGGTCAGTCAGAATTCTCGGAATAGGTTTTGGCAAATTTATCTTCTATTTTTTCTACAACCAAAATAAGTTCCGGGTCAAAATGGGTTTCTTTCCAGTCGTAGAGCATCTTTATCGCAGTAGCATGATCGTAGGGGTCCTTATAACTGCGTTTCATGCGTAGGGCATCATACACGTCGGCGATGGTGACAATGCGGGCGGCAAGGGGAATCATGGATTTCTCCAGATTATATGGGTATCCCTTACCATCCCATCGTTCATGATGATATAAGGCGATTTCCCTGGCCATCGGGTGGGGATAGGTGGAAAGGATATAGGCGCCGTTCTTGGTATGTTCCTTCATGATCGACCATTCCCAATCCGCCAGCGGTCCAGCCTTATTCAGGATATCGTCGGGAGTGCCGATTTTGCCTACATCGTGCATGGCTGCCAGAAATGCAATGTCATCGATGAAATCACGGTCGATTTCTTCGTAACCTGCTTTATCGAACAGGTTGATGGCCAATAATTCCGAATATAAATTCACCCGGTTGATATGTTTGCCCGTATCGTTGTCCTTTAATTTGGACGCTTCGAGCAGGCTCAGGAAGACAGAACGCAACAAACTCCGATTTTCTTCGGTTATGTCATCGAAGAGGGCGACGTAATTGAGCGATTTATCATTGAATTGCTGTTCGGAGGAAGAGATATCGTTCGCACTGAACATGGGATGACCGTATTCTGAATGGAGCGGGAAAATACTGGCCTTGGTCAGTATTGTCCCGGTCTCCCTTCCTTTGCTTCGTATCAGTCCTTTCCAGCTATACCTGGTTTCATTCGAGCCAAGCGCTTTGAGCAGGCTCCGCAACGAGTCAATGCCAAGAGCCTTGCCAAAAACATCTGTAAATCGTTCATTACGCAGCTTATAGAAATATTTGAACAGATTTTCGCAGGATTCGTTGGCGTACATGATCCTCATCTGTTCATTCATGATGAGAACCGGAAGCGGATTTCCCTTAAATGCTTCGATAAGTGGTTTTTGGGTTTCGCCTTCACTAGAAGGAGCCCTTTCGATTTCCTTTCCGGGTTCGTTGTCCTCGACAAGTTCCTCGACATCTTCGAATTCTTCAAAAGCTTCCATCATCTCTTCCGCATCCAGCGAATTTTCGTTCATCTGATGCCACCCCGATGGCTTAGTTTCATTTCCAGGGTCAATTCAGCTTCGCTTTTGCGGAGATAATCGATACCATCTCCATCTTTTGCCGCTGCCGCTACTCCTACCTGCTCAAATCTGGCCACCGCACTGCGTAAAAGGGAAGTAGCGCTACCCCTGCGCGCATCGGGATTCTCGATGCAGAAAGAAGAACCCAGACCGGCTGTCTTGGAAACAGCAGAAAGTTCCCTGCAAGCGGCTGTGGCGTCGGGACCGGTAATCAGGACTGGAATTGTTTCCGCCTTTTGTACGCCGCCCAGCTGCTCCCGCAAGGTTCCTATCAACTTGATCAAGTCCAATGCCGAGCTGTCCATGTAGCCTGAAATGAGCGAGCCTTGAAAATACACGGCACAGTACCATCGCTTTTGCCTTGCGTCCATAATAGGCAGTACGAAACCCGGCCAAGCCGAACAGGGGTATGCGATACAGTCCAGGGTCGGCACGGCGATTAACGGTATACCCAGGGATGTTGCGATACCTTTTGCACAAGACATGCCAATGCGCAAGCCGGTAAATGAGCCAGGACCTTTCATGCAGGCCACAAGGTCGAGTTCTGAAGGATCCGAACGCGAAATTTTGAAGGCGTAGTCGGCAAGCTCCATAAGCCGTTCGGAGTGGCGGAGGCCGGCATCAAGCTGAAAATAGTATTCTCCTTCGGGTCGTTTGAGGGCTACGGATAATATGTCCTGCGCGGCATCCAAAGCAAGGGCTGTCACGTTCCTATGGTCTCCAGTAATGGATCTTCTATGGTGATCTTGCGTTCACCATTATCGAGCGCTTGTATGGTCACCCGGGCACACCCGGGTGGCAAGGCCGATTCGACCCGTTCGCTCCATTCGATCAGGCAAACGCCTCTTGCATACATGAATTCTTCGGCACCAATGCTCCTGAAATCTTCCTCGCCTGCCAGTCTGTACGCGTCCATATGGTAAAAAGGCAAACGGCCCTGATATTCTCTGATCAGGGTGTAACTCGGACTTGTTATATATTCGTCGATGACGAGGCCTTTTGCGAATCCTTTTGCAAAGGTGGTCTTGCCTGCACCAAGACCTCCCCTCATGGCTATAACTGTTCCAGGAATAACGATTTTACCGAGCTTTTCACCTGCATCCATTGTATCCTGAGGATTGCGGGCGAAAAGTATCAGCAGGGAAGGGCTCCTGATCTGTCCAAACCGGAGATGAAGTCCTTAAGTTCCTTGATAACCGGTACAAGTGGATAGTCGAGGTTGTCGACCAATGAAACGGTTGTCTCCCGGGTTCCGGTTGGTTTGGTTTCAATGGTAAATTCGATCCGGTGTTCCAACGGTTTATCCAATATTTCCAGAACAGCAGTCCCGGTGAACAAACGGCGGTAATAAATAGGTACGTCCTTTCTGACGATATCCTTTATTTCAAGTACTTTCATGTTGTTTGAATACTAAGCGATAGGAACCCGGCGGTCAATAACGAAGTGAATACGAACAGCACACCCGGGTTCCTGGCTAGTCCGGATCGTATCCATACACGGCTGCATAAATAGCATTAAGGGCCTTTCTGGTGGTTTTGAGGAACTGGATATGCATAATCCCCCCTATGCCGCCGGTTTTATTGGTGCGGACTATCCTTCCAAAGGCCGCCAGTGTCTTGCCCCGGTCATCATCGAATTCAATTTTCAGATATTCGCCGGTTCGCACGGCTGCGGAGCTCTTGATTGCACATCCGCCTGCGGAAACGTCTACGATGGTTCCCATCGACTTACGATCGTCAACGATGGTTTCCTTGACTGTTTTTTTACCTTGGGTACGCTGTAAAATCTGTACCAGGGCAAAATAACAGGCGATGCTGACTTCCTTGCGCCGGTGGCTGCGGTTGGGTAAGGGTGCAACCCGATCTGAATGGGACATCTCCAGTATGGGGCCCCGGGGACTTTCCGTCATACCCTGTACCTTGGTGTCGAAGCGGTAACCCTGACTCGTCTTGGAATAGAAAGATACCCCGAGTTTGGTTCCCCGGGCAAAGCGCAAGGGAGCTCCGATTGAGCTGCGCGGGGCATCAGCCAGCAAACGGTCTCCCTTTGCGGACATTATGCGGATGGGATAGGTTTCTCCTTTGGGCCCGGTAAGGACTGCTGCCTGTCCATCGGGAAGCTTACGGGTGGACACTATTTTTTTACCCGATCCAAGCACCGAATCGACAGTGGCCCGTATTGAAAAAAGAAGGGCTTTATTCTCGTCCGCCTCAGCCTCCGTGTCCGAAGTAGATTCGATATCCCTTATACCGCGCTTGAAATGACGATCCAGCACTTCGGCGTTCGCCAAGACCATTTCGGGGTTGGTAACCTGGGCTTTCCTGAAAACCTGTTCAAGCAGATGCGCCTGGTTTTGGTCCAGACCATAAGCGGCGGCGGCCCTGCGCAAGACTCCCCTACTAAAATGGGCTCGCGGAGCCTTTGAGCCAACACTGGTAAATCCTGACCCCCCGATACCGTGTTTTGCAATATTGGTGATGGCGAGGATAGAAACCAGCACGCCCAATACGATGATGATGGCTATGGCCGCTGTCGGATCGCTTTCTTTAAGATAGGTAACTTGCAATAGAAACATTATAGTCAACGCTCCTCACGCCCGGAATGGAAAAGTAGTTATAGCCGTTTCAAGGGCCCTAAGTCGGGGAGCTATTTCATACTCCGACAAATCTCCCACCAATATCGCGTCACCCGATTCGAAGGCACTTACCAATTCCCTGAGGGCCGATGAAAGTTCCTCAAAATATTCCTTTATGTCTTTTTCACCGATCCTCAACACGGCCAGGTTGATACCCGCACGCTCGACCAGGGGTAAAAGCCGGATCAATGTACTGGAAAGATCCGAAAAATCCCGGAGAGTTCCTGCCGCGATGATATCCTGTCCGGTTTGCAGTTGCAGGGGAAGGGCTTCGAGACGATCGGCCATGGTCGGGAGTCCTGCGGCGGATGTGATGAATTCATCAACACTTTCATCGAATTCGCGTTCCCTTCCGGCGATGAAGCCCAAAGCTTCCTGTATCCTGGCCGCTTCCGTATGTGTGGTATCCGATAAAATGGCTGCCAGCCGGTTTCCTGTTTCTCCATCCGAATTGGCCAGAAACGCGATGGCGGAATTTGTAGCATGGCCAGAAACCGTGTTTGTAGCTGACAGCCAGATTGATAGTTCCCTTAGGGCTTCCCTTTTCAGGTCCTGCAGTGATGAAGCCTGCAAATCGATCCGGGAGACACTTTCCAGGGGTCGCTGGCTAAGGAGTTCGATTTTCCGGGCTGGTATCTCCTGTCCATCGATGTTCAATGAAGAAACACTGAACGAACGTTCTTCCAGCCAGATTTCCAGGCCCATAAGCAGATCGCCTACGGTCCGTTCATGTTCCATTACCATTTCGAGGGGATCTCCGTTCAGGGTCACGATCATTGGGTACTCCGCATCAGTCAGAACTGTTTTTGTTGAACTGGTCTATCGATCCCGACGTTCTTTCCATCCGGTTCAAGGCACCTTCCATCAGGCCATATTTGCGTTTCAAATCGTCTTCCTGAGAAATCAGCTGGCGATCGTAGTTTTCGATCTGCTTTTTCGTCTGGGTAATACGATTGTCTATAGTACCTGATTTCAACACCAGAAGGCCACCGGTTTCGACGAAAGGTTTGACATAGGCGTCCACGGTGTATGCAAAACCGGAATCCACGATCAGGTCGCCATCCGTATCGTTGCCAAAAAGTTCCTTTATGGCGTCGATATTGTCCTTCAATGCCGATTCGAGCAACTTCTCATCAATCTCCAGGTAACCCCTCAGACGCGATGCATCCACGCCCGTGGCGGATCCGGGTTTTCTTGCATCGGTGGAGACGCCTATCTGGGAAAGCAGGGTGAGTTCGCGTTCCTTGCTTGTGGGGTAGGGTGACCCGGCTGCCCGCTGGAGTGTCGTTTTAAGCTGGTTGAGCGTCATGTCTCCCTGCAGGGAACCCATGCGTTCTTCCATGGTTTTCCGTTCTTCGTCGCTCAGATAGCTCAGCTCGGTTATGATCTTGCTGTCTGCTCGGGTAAGGACGTTGATATCCGCGAATAGGCGGTTGTAGTTACCCACCATGGATATGATGGCTTCTTTGGCAGCTTCCCTATCCGGTTCAATGGCAACCCGTACTTTTTTATCGGAAGTACCTTCCAATTGGAGTTTCACACCAGGAATGAGGTCGTCTATCTCATTTTTTGACCTTACCAGTTCTATGCCGTCCATGGATAAGACGGAATTTCCCGCCAGTTCGATGGGATTCCGGGCTTTTAACCCACCCCGAGAATCGGGATCGAAGATCCGGAGCGCCCTGATGGCGACATCGCGATGGGTATTTTTATTCACCAAGTCCAAAGCGACGAGTTCCTTGGTCGATGAGACGTTGGACCCGGGAGATCCTCCCGTATAATCCGCAAGCTTGATGGTGAATTTTTCAAAACCCTTGTCATCCCGAACGGAAGGCAAGGTGGCGCTCGTCCCATCCGAGTAGATAAATGACAGCACAGCCGGGTCGTCGATCCGCTTCGGTGGTTCAGGAGCCTCCCATCGGGGCAAGGGAACCGTGGATGGATCACTTTCAACCACCAAACCACCGTAGGAAACCGATCCGGTGGCGGGAACTTGCGGACCCGTCGGCGGGCTTTCCTGTTCAGTCGTATCAGAGGGGAGGCTTGTGGATTTCAATTCGAATTCGATACTGAGTGTCCCCGATACCCGAACCGCCGGAGTCAATGCGATGCGGGCACTACCTCCGGCCGCTACCTTCAGTTCACCTTCGTCGAGGGATGAAAGGATCGGCGCCGCGTTTCCCGCTGCTCCACGAACCGTTTTTTCACCCAGTACAAGCTTTCGCTCCTGATCGTCAACACGTGTCACCAATCCGGTTTCGAGGGCCAGTCTCTCGGCATCTTTTTTGAAACCAAGCCGGTTTTCACTACCTGTCAGCAGGGATTCGACTATAATGGATTGGGTTTTCTGTTCGACAGCGAGGGTTGAGACGCGTATCTTGTCCTTGCTTCTGCGTCCTACGGCCTCTGAAAATTCCTTAATCGAGCCTCCCCGGAAGGGAATGCTGATTTCTGTTTCCCCGACTGTAAAGAGGTAATCCCCTGCGGGTACCTTGTAGGCGGTGTCCAATGGGCGGGAAAGGAACTTATCGGAAGTAGCCAGCTTGCGAACAATAAAATGGCGTTCCTCCAAGACTGCTTCCCTGGTCGCGGTCGCGGTTATCACCGCTTCGTCACCGGAGCTGGAGATTCGTTCATTGAAGGGGTTCTGGAAGGAGAACAGCGTCCGTGCGGTATCTCTCAGGGAGGAAACCCTACGGGCTACATCCTGCCAGAGGGATTTTTGGTTTTCGAGGGTCTTTACTTCCTTCTCGGCGCGTTCCTTGGGCACGCGCTGGATCTTCATGAGATCCTCGACAAGTTTTGCGGTATCGAACCTGCTATTTACACCGGGAATATATAAATCGGACATCTGCCCCGCACGTGTCGCCTGGGATCTACACTATCTCGTCGAACAGGAGCCCCATCATCTCCTTGATCTTAAGGTGCAGACGCTGTAATTCCGCAGGCGGTAGCTCCCTGATCACTTTATCGGTCTCCGGATCGATGACCTTGACGATCACTTGATCCAGTTGGGTATCTACGGTAAAACGCAGTTTCTTGTTGAAGGCCAACGTGATCCGCTCCAGATCCAGCGCCGTTTCATTGATATTCATCACGACAGGAGCCTCTGCTTCACTGTGCGCCTTTTCTGAGGCACGACGGACTTGGTCTGCCGCTGCGCTTGTTAGATGCTCGAAAGCGGGTTCCGGCGCGGTATATCCGTTTCCGAGACCGCTGATGGCTACACCCATTACGAACCTCCCGGAACGTTCACGATTTCCTTGAAAAACGGAACGATCCCTTGTTCAGAAAGATGTTCGGAAAAAAGGAAGGGAGAAGGCCGCGATCTTCCCCCATCCCGCGTTTTGAAAGACGACGTCCAGAAGTCTCTCTTCACGCACAAAAATAAAACTGGTAAATGTCCGGGCGATCCTTAACCGAGCAACTGCATCACGTTTTGGCTACGGGCATTGGCCTGGGCCAACATCGCGTTACCAGCCTGCGATAGAATCTGATTCTTGGTGAAGGATACCATTTCGGAAGCCATGTCAGCATCGCGGATCCGCGACTCGGAGGCTTGAAGGTTCTCCGCTGCGACTGAAATGCCCTTGGCCGCCATTTCGAAACGGTTCTGATAGGCGCCCAAATCCGCTCTTTGCTTGGATACTTGCTTGAGAGCGGAATCGAGGGATCCTATGGCAGAATTTGAGGCTTCTGTCGTTGAGATGTTTATCATCGACGACTCACCCTGTGTGCCTTGCAGACCAAGAGCCTGCGCGGTCATCGTACCGATAAAAACCGTCTCGTTCTGGTCCATATTCGCGCCAACCTGGAATTGCATGACCCGATTGATGGAGGAATTGCGGGCGAAGGCACCGGTAAGGATATTCATGCCGTTGAACTGCGCGTGGCTGGCGATCCTGTTGATCTCATCGACCAACTGGGATACTTCAACCTGGATTTGCATCCTGTCCTCATCCGTATAGATACCGTTCGACGACTGTACTGACAGTTCGCGAAGGCGATGCAGGATATCCTGCGTCTCCTGGAGGTATCCCTCCGTGGTCTGGATAAAAGACACGCCGTTCTGCACGTTTTTCTCTGCCTGATTGAGTCCGCGAACCTGGCTGCGCAGTTTTTCGGAAACCGCGAGACCCGACGCATCATCTCCGGCACGGTTGATCCGCTGACCGGAACTCAGGCGCTCGATGCTTTTTGCCACGTCCCCCTGGGTAATACCCAGCTGTCGGTTGGCGTAGATGGCGCTCATGTTGTGATTGATTATCATATGACCCTCCGTGCGATGGTTTACCTACGGCCATCCATAGCCGACGGTCGTTCAACGCAAACGGAAAAAAGACGGTTCGATCGCGCCGATACCGCCTTTCTTACCGGTGAGCGGAACGGAGCGCGCCTCGGCATGGCCGAAGCGTACTCCGTTCCGCCTCGCGCCCAACGCGAGGGTATCTGTCAAAGAACAGTGCCCCAGGGTGGAACGGGAAGGGGCTGACTTTCGTAAGGCGCGGAAAACCGCACCATACGAAAGCTTACTACTCTACTGGAGAAGTTGCAAGACTGAAGCGGATCTTTGGTTGGCCTGTGCGAGCATGGCGTTGCCAGCTTGTGACAGGATCTGGTCCCGGGTGAAGTTGACCATTTCTGCTGCCATATCAGCGTCGCGTATGCGTGATTCGGCGGCCTGCAAGTTTTCGGCACCTATGTCGATGCCGCGGATCGCGTGTTCCATGCGGTTCTGGTATGCGCCTAGGTCTGCCCGCTGTTTGTTGACCTTTTTAAGGGCTTCATCCAGGGTTCCAATGATCCCGTTCGCCGAATCCGGGCTTGCCAGGCTCAGTATGGTTCCGTCACCTGCATTTCGCACACCAAGACCGGCAGCGGTCATGGTTCCGATGAAAATCCGTTCCCGTTGATCCATGTTGGCTCCGATATGGAACCACATGGAAGCAGTGACGATATTCTCACCGCTTTCCCGGGCGAATCGTCCGGTAAGCATGTTCATGCCGTTGAACTGGGCATGGCTGGCGATGCGGTCGATCTCGTCCACCAACTGGGAAACCTCGACCTGAATCTGCATCCTGTCCTCGTCGGTGTATATACCGTTCGCCGACTGGATCGCGAGTTCGCGCAGACGTTGCAGGATGTCCTGGCTTTCCTGCAGGTAACCCTCGCTGGCCTGGATGAAAGAAATGCCATTCGACGCGTTTTTCGAAGCCTGGTTCAGGCCGCGGATCTGGCTGCGCATCTTTTCGGATACCGCAAGGCCGGATGCATCGTCTCCCGCACGGTTTATCCGCATCCCGGAAGAGAGTTTCTCCATCGATTTGTCGAGGGATCCTTGAGTGGCTCTGAGGGAACGATCGGCGTACATCGCGCTCAGATTGTGATTGATGATCATGTCATCCTCCTTGAAAGAAATAAAATAAGGAGCGTCCTTGCTCCTTTTTTTCCGTTATCCTGCATCGCCCAGTCTGGTTTTGCTTTTTGGCCTGAAAACCCTAAAGCACTTACATCCTTTGGTCGATACATCGAATAGGACCCATTCAATGTGGAAGACCACATAACAAAAAAGCCCTGCTTGTCACTTTTGAGTATCGGCATATCTTTCTCTAAACTTTAATCCTATTATTTCTTTTTCTTTCAAACCTGTATGGCCGTGAATATTAGCCAGGAATGCTATGCCTGGACTCCGGACAGTTATCCTTCCTTGCCCGGTATGGCCGGAAAAGGCTACACTCCCTATATGCGTTGTCCCATCTGTGCAACCCCCCGTTCCCATAGTCTTTCGACAGCCCGGAGAAATTTTTTCCGCTGCGAAGCATGCAGTGCCGTTTTCGCTGCAAGGGATTCGATGCCCGACGATGCGAGCGCGAGGAACCGCTACCTGCTCCACCGTAATTCCAGGGAGGATAAGGGATACATCGCTTTCCTTTCTGATATTATCGATCGATCCCTGGCCGTGGCGGGTCCTGGAGTCAGGGATGTAGTAGATTGGGGGTCGGGTCCCGAACCCGTCTGCTCTGCCCTGCTTCGTGAACGTGGTTATCACGTACAAGCTTGGGATGCTTTTTTCGATGTGGAAAAGGAGCCTTCCCCGCTTTCTTGCGATTTGGCTTTATGTGTGGAAGTTGCGGAGCATTTCGCAGCTCCAAGGGACGATTTTCTGCGTCTTGCAGCAAAACTAAGACCCGGAGCTTTTTTGGCCTTGCATACCGCTCAGGTTCCGGAGGCCGATACGGATTTTATCACCTGGTGGTACCAGGAAGACCCTACCCACATCGTTTTCTATTCCGAAAAAAGCCTTCAGCGTCTGGGTTTTTCAGCCGGGCTGGTTTTTATGGGCATCCACGAAAAGAGATTGGCAATTTTCAGAAAACCACTGCCGGTACTCGTCGCGGGAGGAATGAACCTGGATATACAGGGAAGGTCCTTCCTGCCACCCGTGGCAGGCGATTCGAACCCGGGCACGCTCCGTTTTGCCCCAGGGGGCACAGGGCGGAATATGGCAGAAAACCTTGCCAGGCTGGGGGCTGCGGTGGAGTTCGTCTCCGTGCGCGGGAACGATGTGGCCGGAAACGAATGCGCCGATAAAACCGCCCATGCGGGTGTGGGGATGACCGGTGTGTCAGTCCAGGAAGGCGAAACAAGTTCCTGTTATCTTGCCATCCTGGATGATCGGGGCGACATGTCCCTTGCACTCTCGGCGATGGATATTCTTGAACGGTTTGATCCCGGTACCGCCTTGGAAGCTGTTGGGCGGGTTGAGCGCAAGTGCGAAGCGGCTTGTTTCCGGGGAGGATCGTTGCAGCCTTTCTCGGCCTTGCTTTTGGACGGCAATCTGCGTCCCGATACCATCGCGACCCTGATCGACCGCTATACAGGGATCCCTGTCTGGTTCGACCCTGTTTCCGGCGCCAAGGCCCGACGTTTTGCCGAATTCCAGGGCGGTGGGCTCCTGAAGCGCATCAGTGGGCTCAAGCCCAACGAACTGGAGTTGGCGGTATTCCTGGATGCCTTGGGTTTGTCGGCGGTCTTCACTAAAATGATCAACACGGGGTCCGGTGTGGACTATGCCCCATCCCAAGCGGACAAGGCACTAAAGGCTGCCCGCTTGTTGCGTGATTATGGTGTTGGTGAGGTGTTTGTCAGTCTGGGGGTAGAGGGTGTCGCTTGGGAGGACAAGGCTTCCAGCGGCATTTACGTTCCTCCTGCAGCTGAAACTGTATCCGCCACAGGAGCTGGCGATGCCTTGATGGCAACCCTGGCTTGGTCGCGTCTGCTGGGTTTAGGTTCGCCGAAAGCCGTGCCGCTCGCCTGCGCTGCCGCTGCCCTCACCCTGGCATCAGCCGATGCCTGCAGTCCCGAATTGTCATTTTTAACCTTATTGGATCATCAGGAGGAAACAGTATGAAGGAATATGTGGAAATATCCGTGGAAGTGTCCGATGCCCTGGCCAGGGGCTTGCCCATAGTCGCCCTGGAGTCGACCATCATCAGCCACGGCATGCCGTACCCCAGGAATGCGCGTACCGCCCTGGACGTGGAAGCCGCTGTCCGCGGGCGGGGTGCCGTACCGGCTACCATAGCCATCCTTGGCGGCAAGCTGAAAGTGGGCTGCTCCCCGGATGAAATCGAGCGTATCGCCCTGAGCGGCCACAAGGTGGTCAAGACGAGCAGGAGGGACTTTCCCTTCGTACTTGCCCGTAAACTGGACGGGGCTACTACGGTAGCGGGTACCATGATCGTGGCGGAGTTGGCGGGAATCCATATCTTTGCCACCGGAGGCATCGGTGGCGTACATCGCGGTGCTTCTGAAAGTTTTGATATTTCAGCGGACCTTGAGGAGTTGGCCCATAGCGACGTGGCTGTGGTGTGCGCGGGTGCCAAAAGCATACTGGATCTGGGTTTGACCCTGGAATACCTGGAAACCCGCGGCGTCCCCGTCGTAGGATACAGGACCGATGAACTGCCTGCCTTCTATACGCGCAAGAGCGGCTTCAAGCTTGAATGGCGGGTCGATTCAGTGGAAGAACTGGCCGCCGCCCTGCGGATAAAATGGATGTTGCGGCTGAAAGGCGGCGTCGTGGTGGCAAATCCCATTCCCGTTGAGGATGAAATGCCCAAGGACCTCATCGACAAGGCCATTGAACAGGCTTTGGATGAAGCCTCTTCCCAGGGCATATCCGGCAAGCAGACGACCCCATTCCTGCTTGCAAGGATAGTCGAATTGACGGGAGGTGACAGCCTGGATTCGAATATTCGCCTGGTAATGAACAACGCCCGCCTGGCGGCTGATATATCAATAGCCTATACACGCGGTGCCAACCAGTGAATGACTGGCGATAAAGCCGCTTGCGTCCGCGCATGGACGGGAATATACTGGTAGTGGTTCGATCAAATCCCGATGAATTCAGGAGCCTCAATGCGTCTTATAGATCTGGGAGTCAAGACCAAACTGATGATTCTGTCTTTTATAGCCATAGCATCGACTTCCGGAGCCATCGCTTTCATGTATGTCCGGGATATTTCCAGGCAGGCAGAGCAGGCAATCCTTGAAAAAAGCCGGGCTGTGGTCTTCGCTGCCGAAGCCGTACGCGATGAAATGGGCAAGAAGCTTTCTTTGGGCATAATGACTGATCTGGAAGCCCTTGCGAAGACAGGCGACAAGGCAAGACTGCTCGAAGCCGTACCCATCCTTACAGCCATCGATGTGGCCTCAAAAAATGCGGAATTGGGCGCCTACGAATTCCGGGTGCCCAAGATCCAGCCGCGCAACCCCCAGAATGAACCTACGGATCTGGAAAAATCCATACTGGCCGGGTTTGAGGAAGGTGGGATCGAAGAGAAGGTTGTGATAGAACGTGATGTCATCCGATATTTCCGCCCCATCAGGCTGACCCAGGACTGCCTGTTCTGCCATGGCGAGCCCGAAGGTACCCTGGATCCCACAGGTGGGGTGCGGGAAGGCTGGAAGGTCGGCGAGGTGCATGGCGCTTTCGAGATAGTTTCCAGCCTGGCGGAGGCCAAGAAAACGGCGATCTTTGCGGCGATCACCATCCTGATAGTGGCGATCCTTGCGATGGTCGTGGTGGGAGGAGCCCTTTTCCTTCTGGTTGGAGCCATGCTCAAACCTTTGGCTGGGTATGTGGATGCCTTCAGGGCCGCCTCTACAGGCGACCTGACCGTCCGATCCGTGACGAAGTCAAATGATGAGATAGGAAAGCTTTCCGGCTATTTCAACGAATTCATAACGGGGCTACAGGGTATGATCGGCAATATCGCGACGGTAACCGAAAGATCCCGGGGCGTTTCCGACAATCTGGCAGCCACCGGGGAAGAGACCCTCGCATCCCTTAACGAGATACGTGCCAATACCGAAGGCGTCAAGGACAAGATCATCCGGCTCGATGTTTCCGTAGAGGAATCCACCAAATCCGCGAAGGATGTGGGCAGTTTTATCGCCCGGGTATCGGAGCTTATCCAGTCGCAGGCGGCTGCCATCAATGAATCTTCCGCTTCCATAGAGGAAATGTCCGCCTCCATCAGCAATATCGCCAAGGCCACCGAAGAAAAGCTCAGGATCGCCGAAACCCTCGAAACGACCGCACTCCAGGGTGAATCAGAAATGGAAGAGAGCGTGCGCATGATGAAGAAGGTTGCCGATTCGGCAGGCGTCATCATGGAAATGATCGAGATAATTCAGGATATCGCCGGCAGGACCAATCTTCTGGCCATGAACGCCGCCATCGAGGCCGCGCATGCAGGCGAATTCGGCAAAGGCTTCGCGGTTGTTGCCGACGAGATACGCAATCTGGCGGAATCCAGCGCTGAAAGCGCACGCCAGATCACCCATTCCCTTGGGGAGGTGACCGAGTATATCAAGGTCGCCGAAAATTCAACCGACCGCACCGGTGAGGTGTTCACCAAAATAGTCCTGGCCGTCAAGGATGTGGCCCAGAGCATGTCTGAGATGAAGAACGCCACGTACGAGCTCTCCATAGGCTCCGATCAGATACTGGAAGCGTTGACCTCCCTTGTGGAAACGACGGAAGAAGTGAAGTCGTCTTCCTCGGAAATGACCGAGCGTATCACCATAATAGGCGATTCCATGGATGAATTATCCAAGGTCTCCAAGGATACCAAGGTCGGCATGGAAGAAATCTCCATCGGCATAGGCGAAATCAACAGCGCATCTGCCCTGATCAGCGAGGCGGGAAACCAGAATAGGGAAAATGTGAACGAACTGGAGAGACTGGTGGACCGCTTCGTTGTTTCGTCCCATTCTTGACTCTAGTGTCCGGCGCGGACCATACTTGGAATCGGAACCGAAGGGAGCGTAGCAGGTGGCGGGATCAAGACCGAAAATTCTGGGACGCGTGATTGTCCTCATCCTCCTGATTCTCGCCTTGGCCGCAGGTGGCTTTGTCTGGTTTGATTATTTGGGCGTCATAGACGCCAAAGCTTTCCTTGCGCCGCTGTACCGTATGTTGAATCTTGCTCCACGAAACCAAACCAATACCGATACGGGGCAAGACCTCTCGCTGGATGCCGAAAGGCTGGCGACCAGGATAGAAGCCCTGGACCTGCGCAATCTTGAACTCGACAAACGCGATGAAGGCATCGTCCGCAAGGAAGCGGAGATCGAACAAAAAGCCCAGGAACTGGAAGAAAGGCAAAAGGCGCTCGACGAACGAGAGAAATCCTTCAACGTACGGCTCGAACAGTTCGAGAATAGAAGGGTAAACGTCGAACAGAACGCGCGCTACCTGACCGGAATGCCGCCCGCGAAAGCGGTGGGCATCATCGCTGCTATGGACGATCAGGACGCAATCGACGTATTCCGGATGACCGAGGAAATAGCGCAGAAAGAGGGCAAGGCGTCTATCGTCTCCTTCTGGCTATCGCTGCTTCCTTCCGAACGCGCCGCCGAGCTTCAGCGAAAGATGGCCGGGAAACCCCGTACCCTCAACTGAACTTAGCCGCGTTACCTCCGGAATGGCGCGCGCTCGCCCGACCCAGGAGGTTCACGCGGTGATTCCATCATCCCCGCACATAGCGGTTCCCGACTCCCTTCCTCCTCCCGGTTCCATAACCGGAAACGATTCTCCATTCCAGATCCGTAAGGGTGGGAAAGGAAAGAATGCTTCGTCCGCCTTCGGAGCCATATTAAGGCAGGCCCGCGCCGTTCTGGAATCCGCCAAATCAATAACCGGGGATCCCTCATCGGAGGGTGCCGCGGTGAAGCGTAACCGAACCCTGGCGGCTGGCAGCCCGAATTCCGGTATTGAAGCCGCTTTCGTGAAGCCCGGTACCGTTTTAGGTGCAAAGGTACCAGTTCTGGACGGAAACTTGGGTGTCCAGTCATTGGATGAGAATAAACGGGACGCGGAAGTTAAAAAAGCTTCTTTGGCCACTCGTTCAAAAAAATCGCCCCAGGAAGGCGAAAACCCCAGCCCAGTCTCCAACAAGGATGA
>CAXNJE010000017.1:0-32218 GCA_964202565.1 Breznakiellaceae bacterium
TTTTTAATGGCTTGATTGATGGTTTTTAGTCTATACTTATTCTTGGCAAGGAGTTGATATGGCAAGCATACGATTTGGCGTCCTTGGGTGTTCTTCGCATTATTTCAAGAGGATCGCCGTTCCCCTCCGGTCGTCGCTGATCGTGGAACCCTGGGCCATCGCGTCCCGTTCCGGCGAGAAAGCGGCCCAAGCAGCAGCGGATTGGGGCTTTGAGAAGTCCTACGGCACCTACGAGGAACTTCTTGCAGACAAGGATGTGGACTTTGTCTACAATCCCCTTCCCAACCACATGCACCTCGAGTGGATCAAGAAAGCCGCCGATGCGGGAAAACATACCCTGTGCGAGAAACCGCTTTGCCTGAACGCAACCCAGGCCAGGGAAGCCGCCGATTACTGCCGCAAAAAGGGTGTCCTGTTGATGGAAGCCTTCATGTACCGCTTCCATCCCCAATGGATAAGGGCACGCGAACTGGCGGAATGTTTCGAGTTGGGAAGGGTCCAGGCGGTCCATTGCTGGTTCTCGTACAGCAACAAGGACCCCCGCAATATCCGCAATATCGCCGAATATGGTGGCGGCGCCCTCATGGATATCGGGTGCTATGCGGTTTCTTCCGCCCGTTTCCTTTTCAACGCCGAACCCGAGCGCGTTGTGGGCCTGTTCCAGACCGATCCGGACTTCGGGACAGACAAGCTCACCACGGGCATCCTCGATTTTGGCAAGGGCCGGCGGGCAACCTTCACGGTGGGTACCCAGTCCTTCCCCCTGCAGAGGGTGGATGCCTTAGGCGATGGAGGATCGCTTTCAGTCGAGGTGCCCTTCAATATGTACGGGGATGTCCCCGGCCGTATCCATGTTGCCACCGGAGTGGGCCAGCGCACGGTGGAGACCGAAATTACCGACCAGTACCTGCTCGAGTTTGACGCCTTCGCGACGGCCATCGCCGAAAAGCGGGATGCGCCAACCCCCATCGAGGACGCTCTGGCCAATATGGCCGTCATCGACGCGCTTGTAGCCTCCGCCAAGCTGGGAAGCTGGGTGGATGTGAAGAAGGCCTGATCCCTTTTCCCGTGATCCTTTTTCCCCGATCGGACCGCCTGCGCGGGCTTGAGCCTTGCGCGCGGTGGCCGATTCGGGGTATTTTTACCCCCAACATTATGATCAAGACCAACAACCTGCGTATCGCCTCCGAACAGCCCCTCGTAGCTCCGGCTGAACTTGCCCGCGAAGTCCCCCTCAGCGATGCCGCCGCTCAGACCGTAGCCGCTTCAAGAGCGCGCATCGCCGATATCCTGGACGGACGCGACGGTCGCCTGCTCGCAGTGGTAGGTCCCTGTTCCATCCACGACCCGGAAGCCGGTTTCGACTACGCCCAACGTCTTGCTGCCCTTGCCAAAAAATATGAAGACCGGCTCCTGATCGTCATGCGCGTATATTTTGAAAAACCCCGTACCGCCCTTGGGTGGCGCGGACTTGTCGTGGACCCGGGCATGGACGACAGCTATGACATACCCCGCGGCCTGCGGATAGCACGGAAATTGCTGGTGCGGATAAACGAGCTGGGTCTGCCCGCCGGAACGGAGATGCTCGATCCCATCGTGCCCCAGTACACCTCGGAACTGATCAGTTGGGCCTCGATCGGCGCCAGGACTACCGAATCCCAGACCCACCGCGAGATGGCCTCCGGTCTTTCGATGCCTATCGGGTTCAAGAATTCCACCGACGGCGATATACAACTAGCGGTCAACGGTATCGTCTCCGCCTCAAGTCCCCACTCTTTCGTGGGAATAGACCGGAATGGCAATACGGTGATCATGCGTACCACCGGAAACGCGGATGGCCATCTCATCCTTCGCGGCGGCAGGTCTGGTCCCAACTTTGACCGGCTCCACGTGGCGGAGGCCAGTTCCCTCATGGCAAAGGCTGGCGTAAGGCCATCCATTGTTATCGATTGCAGCCACGGCAACTCCGAGAAGCAGTACGAGCGTCAGATGCTGGTGCTTCGCGACGTGCTCGCCCAAAGAACCGAATCCGATTCACCCATCACCGGCTTCATGCTGGAAAGCAATATCGAAGGCGGCAATCAGGCTCCCACACCGGGTGGAACGGGCCTGCGCTATGGGGTATCCGTCACGGATCCCTGCATAAGCTGGACTGATACTGAAAACATGCTCCGCGAGGTCTGGACCCGTACGGATCCGGCTCTCCACCTGAGATAGGCCAGGAGCGAATCCTGCCCGAAAGCGTTCGCGCATCAGTATATTCAAGACATCATGATACATAAAAAGGCGATACCCTCGGGGTATGAATCGAAACTCTCAACCCATTTCCTTCAGATGATGGCCATGCTTTTTTTCGGTTCCCCAGCCTTGATCCCCGCGTATGCACCCCTCGATGCGGCCCAAAGTGAAATCTTCGGCAGGTACGGCGGGACTTTTACCGAGGTTTTTGGCATCCGGACCCATTATTTTGAATACGGCGATCCGGCATCCAAAGAGGTTGTGCTATTTGTACACGGGTACGGCGGAACGGGAATGGAAGCCGCCAGCATCGCCCCTTCCCTGACTGCAGCGGGTTACAGGATTCTGGCCCCCGATTGGCCTGGTGCCGGGCTCTCCCAGTCCCCGGACGATTATTCGATGCAATTCCTGATGGAGTGGATGGAGGGTTTCCGGGCTGTCATGGGTCTGGATCGTTTCACGCTTGCCGGGCATTCCTTTGGCGGTTATATTTCCACGAAGTATTCGGTTGACTATCCGCAGCGGGTGGAACGGCTCATCCTCATCGATCCTGCGGGCTTCCGCGAGGAGCTTGGTTCCTTTTTTCTCGGTGTAGCCCAATCCGATTTTCTGGTGAACCTGGGTGCGGCCCTGTATACGCCTTGGGTCCATTCGCTGATTAACGCCATGAATACCTTCAAGGACCCCGCACGGGCACCCAAGGACATCATGGACTACGCTGCCGTGAGTATGGGTACCTCCGAGGGCCGGAAAGGCCTTATCGCCATCTCAAGGCGCATCGTCGCGGAAGCACCCGACCTGGATTGTCTGGAATCCATCACGGTGCCAACCCTGCTTTTCTGGGCTGTCCAGGACAAGGTTCTGCCCTACGAATGGAGTACAAAGTTTCTGGAAAGCATCCCGGCAGAGACACTTTTCCATTCGGTGAACGATTGCGGCCACGCCCCCCATCTGGAAAAACCGCAAGAGACCGCAGGAGCCATCATCTCCTTCCTCAAACCCTGATTTGACTAGTATCGCCATTAGCTCTACTATTACTACATGTTGGACGAAGTCGCAAAACGGGTGAAATCGATCCTGCTTGTTGAGGATGAGGCCATCATCGCCTTATCCCAGACGAGACTGCTTGAGTCTGAGGGTTTTGCGGTTACCAGCGTTTCGAGGGGCGAGAAAGCCGTATCGGCCGTGCGGGCGGAACCCGAAAAATTCGACCTCGTACTCATGGATATCGACTTGGGACCGGGGCTGGACGGAACCGACGCAGCCCGGGAAATCCTCAAGATCAGGGACCTTCCCGTCGTTTTCCTTTCATCACACACCGAGAGTGATGTCGTAGAAAAGACCGAATCCATCAGTTCCTACGGATACATAACCAAGAGCGCCGGCATCACGGTCCTGCTCACATCCATACGGATGGCATTCAAACTGCACCAGTCCCATCTGCGGGTGGCCAAGAGCGAGACCGCATACCGGCTCCTTTTTGAAAATCTGACCGCCGGTTTCGCGGTGCACCAGATGATCTACGACGAAAAGGGCTTTCCGGTTGACTATCGTTTTCTGGATATGAATCCAGCTTTCGAACGGCTCACGGGACTTCACGCCTCGGATTTGATCGGAAAGACTGTCCTTGATGTCATGCCGGGTACAGAACGCTACTGGATAGACACCTATGCTGCGGTCGCCCGTTCCGGACATCCCACTTCATTCCGCAATTTCTCCAAGGAATTGGACAAGTACTTCGATACGTGGGTTTTCAGTCCAGGATCCAACCAATTCGCCGTGGTTTTTACGGATATAAGCGAGAACGTACGGTCCGAGGAGCGGCTCGCAGCCAGTGAGGAACGATTTCGCGTTCTGTTCGAGACCATGTCCCAGGGTGTCGTATTCCAGGATGCCGACGGGAAAATAGAAATGGCCAATCCGGCAGCCGAGAACATCCTTGGCCTTTCCCTCGACCAACTGCAGGGAAGAACCTCCATGGATCCCCAGTGGCGCGTTATACACGAGGACGGTTCGGACTTCCCAGGATCGGAGCACCCCATTTCCGTAGCTTTGCGGACTGGAAAGAGTACCTCCGGAACCACAATGGGCATATATCATCCCATCGAGGACAGACCTCGGTGGATTCGGGTCGATGCCGTACCGCTATTCCGTGATGGCGAGGCAAAACCGTACAGAGTGTACACCATGTTCACCGACATAGGGGAACGCAATAAGGTTGAGAAGGTCCAGACCTTTCTTGCCAAACGCGGGTGGGCCGAAGCGGGGGAGGACTTTTTCCGTGCCCTCTCGCGTTTCCTGGCCGAAATTCTGGAAGCCGATTACGTGTGCGTAGACTATCTGGAGGGCGATGGACTCAGTGCCCGGACCGTTGCCGTGTATTTCGATAGACACTTCGAGGACAATGTAAGCTACTCCCTGAAGGATACTCCTTGTGGAAGTGTCGTGGGAAAGACAATCTGTTGCTTTCCCCGGGCGGTCCGTGACTTGTTCCCCAAGGATGTCATCCTACAGGAAATGGTTGCCGAAAGTTACGCGGGAATTACCCTCTGGAGCGGAGACGGCCGGCCTATCGGTCTGATCGCCGTTATCGCACGGAAACCGCTCGAGAACCCGGAATTCGTGCAGACTGTCCTTGGCCTTGTCGCGGCACGGGCCGCAGGCGAACTTGAACGGAGGGATACCGAACAGGCGCTGCACCGCTTGGTCGAACAAAAGGAAACCCTGCTTAAGGAACTTCAGCACCGGGTAAAAAACAATCTGAATGTCATTTCCAGCCTCCTGGACCTTGAAACTCAAGGTTTGGAGGAAGAAAGGACGAAAGCCGTCTTCATAGGTGCCCGGAACCGCATCCAATCCATGTCGGCCATCTATGAACGGCTCTACCTGTCCGAAGATCTTGCCCGTGTGGATCTGGGTCCCTACATCGAAGACCTGGCCTCGTCCATTTTTGAATCCTACAACATCCATCCAGGGGGTGTGCTCCTATCCATCAAGGCTGATGCCATCAGGCTGGACACCAAGCGGGTGGTGCCGCTCGGACTCATCCTGAACGAATTGATTTCCAATACCCTTAAATATGCCTTCCCATCCGGAAAGGGTGGGACACTCTCGATTGGCTTGTCGTTGGTCGGCAGCAGACTGACACTGCAGGTCCATGATGATGGCATTGGTTTCCCAATCGGCTTTGATCCCCTCACTACCGAAAGCCTTGGCTTCGTGCTGGTCTGCATGTTGGCGGACGAAATCGGTGCGGAACTATCCTTCGAGGGCAGGGCCGGTGTGATGGCCAGACTAAGCTTCGATATTTGAGTACCATGGACGGCCGCAACGGAGTGCGGATGCGTGCTTCCCACCCTCTACATTGGATTTGCCTGTTCCTATCCGCGATCCTGCCCGGTATTTTCCTTCCATCCTGCTCCTTCGGACGGTCCGAACGGCCAGGTATCGATTCCAAATTCCATGATTATTCCGAACTGGATGTCATCTATTCCGAATGGGCTGTTCGTTATCCCCACCTGGTCGAGCTTCGGATCGTACGCGATTCGCAGGATACGGAAGAATCCCATACCATTCCGGCGCTGGTACTTTCGGACAAGTCGGTAATGGCTGAAAGTGAACCACGAATCCAACTCGTGGGCGCAATGCACGGGAATGAGGAATTGTCGACCGAAATACTGGTAGTGCTCGTAGAGTACCTTCTTTCTGAATATTGTTCGGGCAATCCTTCTATCAAAAGCCTCCTGGACAATACTGAACTACACATCCTGCCGGTGGCAAACCCTGATGGATTCCGTTCCGGATCACGTTTCAATACAGCCCAAGTGGACCTGAACCGGAATTTCCCTTGGTCGTGGACGGAATTGGGCGCTTCGGGGCTTTCGCCTGGGGATCAGTGGGAAACCAGGGCGCTCATGCAAGATGCGTTGGAAAAGGCATATACCCTATCCGTAAGCCTGCATACGGGTTCCTTCGGCATCTCCCGGCTGTGGGATTATACTGGCGAGCTCGGTTGGAGCTGGAACGGGAGTTCCATCGCCTATACGCGGGAATATTTCACAGAAAAGCTACTTCCCATAAAAGGCGCGGTGGATACCCTTGGCGAAGGCTACAGAAGGCTGCTGCCCGAGACGTATGCTGGGGATTTCTTCAATAGGGAAGGTTACGATTGGTATCCGGCGTACGGAACCTTCCAGGATTGGCTTTATGGGGCTGCAGGCATACCTGCTTTTACCCTCGAAATTGATACCCGGCAGGATTTTAGGATGAACAATACCGATCCGGAGGTCATCGCGGAGGTATGGTCAATCCATAAGTCAGCCTTATCAAATCTGCTGGATAGCGTACTGGAGACTACTGGCGGCCTGCTTCGGGATGCAAGCACTGGGGAACCAGTGTACGGGGAAATAACATTTTCCTCCGTTCAGGACCCTGGATCCAGGACCATCGCGCCTCTGGAACCCCAAGTAATGGCGCTATCCGCCCGTTCCGACCGGGAGGCCGGAAGTTTCCATGCGTACGTGCCTGAAGGAATATATTCGTTAACGACTACAGCATCGGGATACGTGGATGCCGGCCCATTCATGGCTACCATTACTCCGAATGGTGCAAACGGACTTGGAACCATCCTTCTGAACCCGATCCAATAAAAAACGGAGAGAACGTCGAGCGTTTTCTCCGTCGGTCAAAACCACACAATTCCACTTTCAGGCGCACAGGGTGTGAGAAATCCGGGCTAAAGCTCCAAGGCCATCTTCTTGGCCTGGCCGGGTGGAATCTTCTTCAAGCCCAAAGTCTGACAACCGGTCAACGTCACGGTGATCGCGAGCACCAGGATGGCCACGATCTTGATCATGTTCCTATTCATGACAGCCTCCACGAAATCAGGTTGATTTTATTATATTTCATCCTTGGCCTGGAATCAAATGTATAGTGAGGGGGGCTTCACTCCACATGCATTCTTGGGGTATAAGCGTTCCACATGGATGATATTCTTGTTTTTACCGATGGTGGCTGTTCAGGAAATCCCGGTCCTGGCGGATGGGCCTATGTCATAGTCGCGGATGGCGGCACCCGTGAACGCTGGGGCGCGGAGCCTGTCACCACAAACAACAGGATGGAGCTATCCGCTGTCATAGCAGCCTTGCAGACCGTATTGGCCGACGCCGGTTTGGCCGGGCGCCCGCTCACCGTGTATACCGATTCCCAATACGTGCAAAAGGGAATAAGCGCCTGGATCGCCTCGTGGAAGAGGAATGGATGGCGGACCAGCGGCAAGGAACCGGTGAAGAATAAGGATTTATGGCAAACCCTGGATGAGCTGGCGGGTAAGGTGAAAGCGGAATGGCGCTGGGTCAAAGGCCATGCCGGGAATGAATACAACGAGCGCTGTGACGCATTAACCCAGGAGGCCATAGCTTCCTTGCGGGTTTGAGCCCCGTTCAATACTGCCTAAATTAATAATTTTTCAGCTTTTTCACTCCTTTTACTTGCTCCGGAACCCGAAGGGCTGTAGTATTTATATTGATGATAAGTCTCAACTGCTTATCCTGAGAGAATATTAGACGATGGAGCAGGATATGAAATACAAATTATCGGTAGCGACGGCCTTGACGTTGCTGGTCCTCTTTTTTGCAGTTTCCTGCGCGGGCGCGCCAAAACCGGTCGTGGAACCGGAACCTGCGCCCGTTACGGAAGTTCCCAAGGTTGAGCCCAAGGTAGAACCCAAGGTAGAACCCCCTGTAGTCGAACCGGTAAAGATACCGGAACCCGCTGCGGAAAAGGACGCTGCCGAGCTGGCCCGCAAGGAAGCCATCGCCTACGATTCCGAAGCCTTATTCCCTTCGGATTGGAAAGCAGCGCAAGACTCCTTCGATAAGGGGGAGGCAGCCTGGGGTACAGATAATGATGTCTCCCGTGTTTCTTTCGAGACCTCTGCCAAAAACTTTAGGGAATTGGTGACCAAGGCCAAACCTGTTTTCCTGGAAATGCTTGGGGCCGCAAGGCTGCTCGCTGAGCAAAAGCGGAAGGAAGCCTTCCAACTCGAAGCCCAGAACTATTTCCCTGCGGATTGGAAAAAAGCGGATGCCGGATATGTAGGCGGACGTGAAAGAAACCAGACAGCCGATGCCGGTGATTGGGCAGTGTATCCAGCAACCATGTCTGCGTACAAGGACGCCGGCGCTGCCTTCGCAGCGCTTGTCGACTCTGCCTTGCCCCGTTTTGCTGGGGACAGGAAAGCTGAATTATTGAAAGCCCGTGCGGATGCGGTTTCTACCGGCGCTCCCGAGCTTTCGCCCAACCGTTTCGCGATGGCTGAAAGCGATGCGATGAACGCCTCGCGCTTGTACGATTCCGCCGAATATTACCTCGCCTACGATGCCTGGAATGTAGCTCGCAACCGCTATTTCGTGCTCGCCACCGGATCAAGGGCTTATACGGTCAAAGCCGAAATTGACCGCCGTAATCTTGCCTCTTGGGATTCCGGTAATTATGGCAAGGCCGTGGAAGTATCGCTCAAAGGTCTTGCCCATTACGATTCCGGCAATGTGGATGCCGCCGGAGACGCCGCTGATGAAGCCTTCCTGCGATTCAAGCTCGCCTTGGCCAAGGGCCGGGAACTGTACGCGGGCGATAGGGGCAAATCAGCCGAAGTCAAACGGCGCGAAGCCTTGGATCTGAAGGCCAATGTCGCGGTGAAGGCCGATTTTGAGGCCGCCGCAAAAATCCTTGATGAAGCAACCAAAAATTATAAGGCCGAGCGCTTCGACGAGGCTGCGGAACAATACGCCACGGCGGAAAGCCGTTTCGAGATAGTTCGCGAGACTGCCGCGGAGAAACGGAAGCGGGCACAAGAAGCCATGGAGGAAGCCCGTTTGCGCATAATCGAAAGCGAGCGGACCGCTCGTGAAGCCGACGCGGTCCTGGAAGGAGGAGCCCGATGAAGCGCCCCCTGTGTACCTTTATCGTAATCGCGGCCTGCTTCTGGCCTGTAGCTGTTTTCGCGACAGACCTGCCTGAGCCGCTTGTAAGCGCATCGGTTTTAGTAAATGATGCCTTGCCGGAACCCCTGTTTGCCTCTAGTGAGGCTTCGGAAACCAGCTTGACGACGGTTGACCCTATCCTTTTGAACCTTTCTGTAGTCTCGGTCGCAAATTTATGGTCAGAATCACCGGAACCCCAGAAGTTCGATGCCTTTGCTCCCTACGCACGGCTCAACGAACTTTGGACGGCCAACCCGATACCCTACGCGCAGGTTACGGATGATTCGGTAGCCGACCCTGTAGTGCTTGTTCCTGCTTTCTCGTTGGCTCAGGCTGGCGAAGCGAGTACGGATGCAACCACGGCGGCGTCGGATGAAGGTGCCTGGGAAGAAGAAGGCCAGCTTGTGGAGGAAGAGGTCCCTGAAGAAGTGCTGACCGGTCTGCTCAACAACCAGCATTACCGCGAAAGCACGCGCTTGAAGAAACTATCCGAAGCGGCATTCGAATACGGCGATTATGATGCAGCCACCACCTATGCCGAGTCAGCGACCGCAGCGGCCAAACGTTCAGACGAGTACATCGCGGTGCGGCTGAAACAGCGCGCAGCGGACAATGCCCTTGCCCAAGCCAAGGAGCGCCTGGATTGGGCTGAATCGGTGGGGGCGGAAACCCGCTACGCCGACCAGTACGCTGCGGCGAAGGCTGATTATGAGGCAGGTGTCAAGGCAAGGAAGGCGGAGGATCTGGATGGAGCCATAGCCTTGGCCCGCAAGGTCATGTCCCAACTCGCTTCAGTACGCGAAGCACCCCCGGTGGTGGTGGTTCCCGTTGTCGAGGTTCCTGTAGTTGAGGTGCCTGTAGTGGTTCCGGTCGTGGTGCCTGTGGTGGAAGCGCCCAAACCCATCACGTACCCCGCAAGCTACAAGGTTCGTCCTTGGGCGGAAACGAGGGACTGCTTCTGGAACATCGCTGGCTATCCCTGGGTCTACAACGATCCTACCAAGTGGCCGGTCCTGTACGAGGCGAACAAGACCAAGCTGAAACGCCCGAATGACCCGAACCTGCTGAATGTCGGCATAGTCCTGAACATCCCGAGCCTCAGAGGCGAAATCCGTGAAGGCCTCTGGGAAAAAGGACGCTCCTACTCTCCCTTGGCGAAGCGAAAATAAAGCAGCAATGCGGAGGCCATGAGGGCGTGCGTATAAGGCGCACGTCCCATGCCTTCGGTTACTGCCCTGACCGATATCCTTTCAAGATCTACGTATTCATCCTCATCCAGATCCTGACCTTTTTCCTTGTACAGTTGCGTGGCCATGAATATATGCACCCTATTGGACATGATGGCGGGGTTGGGGCTGAAAATGCCCAATTCACGGATTTCCCCGGCTGCCCAACCCGTCTCTTCGCGTAATTCCCTCAGGGCTGCGTCTTTTGGATTCTCGCCCGGCTCGATCACCCCACCAGGGAATTCCAGACTGAGTTCCTGTGATCCATGACGCCATTGGCGTACCATAAGGAAATCAGGCTCCGTTCCTTGGTCCATCTCGGGCACTACGATTGCCCAGTCATGGGCATCGATCACGGAGAAGGATCCCTTCCTTCCATCGGGTGATACGCAATGGCTGTCGCGCACGGTGAAGACGCGGCAACGGTAGTCCTCCGTCTTTTCTTCTTCTTTCCAGCGCAAATGTTCGTAGTTCATGGGGGCTCCCAGGAAACAATAGCTTTTTAAGAAAGACGCGTATATACTTCCACATGCGATGAAAATAGACATTAAAGCAACTATCCTATTCGCGGTAGCGAACGAAAATGAACGTACGCACTTCCTCGAATTGATCACTTCAAGAAAGCTTGATTATACAGTTGTCTTTCCTGAATCCATTCGCGACGTGGACCGGATGATCTCGTCCAACAGGGTGGATCTGATCATTACGGATCTGAATTTCAATGGGGGGGCCTTCGCGGATTGGTTGTCCCTTTGGCCCCGGCCATTTATCCTCTTGGCCGATTATGGTGAAAATGCCCGTCTGGATGAACTTATCCGGGACGAATCCTGTTCTTTCATCATCAGGGACAGCGAACTTCGTCATATTTCCGTGCTTCCCACCATGATCCGCAAGGTATTGAATGTCCGCGAAAGCCTTGATCGTCAAAACGTCCATCTGCAGATTAGTGAAAGACGCTATCTCGATTTGGTAAGTGCCCTGCCCGATGTAGTCTATACCCTGGATGGAGAGGGCCGTTTCACCTACATAAACGATTCCATCTCCCAGCTTGGCTTTACTGCCACCGAGCTCATCGGTCACCATTTTTCCGAGATTCTGGAAGCAGAAGATGTACCACATGTGAGCCGTGAAATTGTGGTCAAGGATCTTGAGGGACAGATAATTGGCCCCGATTTGTCGCCCAAGTTGTTTGATGAACGCCGTTCGGGTTCACGTATGACCCGTAACCTTGAAGTTCGCCTGCGCAGCAAGCCTCCCCTCAAGGGCAATCCCACTACCGGAAGGGTGGATTCCTACGGTGAAATATCCGCTGTCGGGTATGCCTTGCCGGAGTACGAGAAATGTACGATTGGCACGGTGGGCATCATCCGGGATGTGACGGTACGCAAACAGGAAGAGATCAAACTCAAGGAAAACCTGCGGGTAAAGGAGATGTTGCTGAAGGAGATTCACCACCGGGTGAAAAACAACCTCCAGGTTGTTTCGAGCCTTCTCAACCTGCAGGGCGGCGTTATCGAGGATCCCGTGTCGAGTCTCGTGTTCCGTGATTGCCAAACCCAAATCCAGGCGATGGCCATGGTTCATGAACAGTTGTACCGTTCGGATGACCTTCAGACCATCGACATGTCCCTCTTCCTGTCATCGCTGATCATCTACCTGTTCCATGTATACGATGTGGATGACGCCCGGATCAGCTCGGAAGTAAACGCCGATGAAGTCACCCTCAGTATTGATCAGGCCATACCCATTGCCCTTATCGTGAATGAACTTGTCTCGAATGCCCTCAAGCACGGGCTCACGATGAGCGAGGGTAAGGTAAGTGTCTCCCTTGAAAGAATTGGCGGGAATCGTTTGCGCCTGGAAGTGCGGGATACGGGCAAGGGTTTGCCGGCGGATTTTAATATTACCGATTCGGACACACTGGGTTTCCAGTTGGTGCAGGCCTTATGCGAACAGATCGGCGGTTCCCTTTCGTGGACCAGCCTGGACGGCGTCAGTTTTGTGCTGGATTTTCCCTGGGAGCTGCCCGATCCCATGCATCTTTTTTGACAAACCACCCCGCTTGCCTTATGCTTTGAGTAGACTTTCGAAGCAAGGAGGCTGAGTATGGCGATCATCACGATCTCCCGGGAAATTGCGGCCCTAGGCGACGAAACCGCCAGCGAATTTGCGAAATTATTGAACTATCGTCTGGTCGACAAGGCTTCCCTGGAGCAAAGGCTGTCTTCGTACGGTTTCAGCGAACGCAAGCTGGAAAAATACGATGAGCGGAAACCAGGATTTTGGGCATCCCTATCGCAGGACAGGGACGATTATCTGCATTATATGAAGACTGCCATGTATCAGGAGGCGGGGCTCGGGAATTGCGTGATTGTGGGACGGGGTGCCATGTCCGTATTCCGCGACGTTCCCGCAGTTGTTTCCATCCTATTGGTGGCGCCGATGGCTGTACGCATGGAACGGGTGAAGAGCTATTTCCGCTGCGACGACAAGCGTGCCAAACAAATAATAGAACAGAGTGACCATGACCGGGCGGGCTTCCACAAGTACTTCTTCGATCTGGATTGGACCTCACCAGCCAATTATTTGCTTGTCCTGAATACCGGCCGACTGCATCCGGCTTCTGCGGCGGACCTGATCGCCGAGCTGGTCAAACTGACTGTAACGCCGGAGGACGAGAAAAAGTGCAAGGATCGCCTGGAGGATCTGTCCCTGGCGCAACAAATTGTCAACCGTATATTGTACGAAAAGAAGATACCCATCCACTTTCTTGAGGCTGCCTGCACCGAAGGGGCTGTCATCCTTAGGGGTGTGGCCAATTCACAGGCTTCAGTCGAGGCCGCCGTTTCTGCTGCACGCGAGTACGAAACGGTCCGGTCTGTACGGGGCGAGATTCAGGTTGTACAGGAATACAGCGTAATGACCTGAGAGCCCAAACTGCTTGCGGCCAATCCGAAGGAAGGTTATCATGGAGGCTTGAAGGAGCCACCATGATGACCAAACCTTTGGACAGACTGCACGAGCTTGACCGTAATGCCCGCCGGGCTTTGAACATATCTTCCCTATTGCAATGGGACCAGGAAACGTATCTCCCCGAAAAAGCCGTCGAAGGGCGGGCAGACCAGTTGGCGGATATCGAGGGCATGGTCCATGACCGGACTACGGATCCGGAGCTCGGCCGCCTGCTCCTGTCGCTGGGTTCCACCACGGATAATCCGGGTGGAGACGAAAGCCTGCCGGCTTTGGACCGTGATTTTTTACGGGTCATGCGTCTGAACTACGACCGCAATACAAAGATACCCAAGGAGCTGGCGGTTGCCATAGCCAGGGACGAAGGCCTATCGCAGGCCGCGTGGGTGCACTCCCGCAAGGAAAATGATTTTCCCGCCTTCGCGCCCCACCTTTCCCGGATGGTCGATTATGCCAAAAAGAAGGCGGAATACTGGGGTTTCGCGGAACATCCCTACGATGGCCTCTTGGACGAACACGAAAGGGGCATGACCGCACCGATGGTGAACGGGTTGTTCGCCCCCCTAAAGGAACGGCTGGTTTCCCTCGTGCGCCGCATAGGCGAAAAACCACGTATCGACAAGTCCTTTGTGCAGTGCGATTATCCGGTGGACAAGCAGGATGCCTTTGGCCGCTCCCTGATGCGGGACCTTGGCTTTGATCTCGACCGGGGACGCATGGACCTGAGCGCGCACCCGTTTACGACGACCTTGGGCAATGACGATGTACGCATAACCACACGTTATTTCCCCGGGAATATGCTTTCCGGTTTGTTCTCGATCATCCACGAGACAGGCCACGCCATGTACGAGCAGGGTTTTGACCCCGCAATACGGACCACTTCCCTTGCCGAAGGCGCCTCGATGGGTGTCCACGAGTCCCAGTCACGACTGTGGGAAAATGTGATCGGCAGGAGCCGTGCCTTCTGGGACGGGCGTTTTCCGGCCTTGCGGGAGGCTTTTTCCGAGCAGTTGATCGGGGTCACTCCAGAAGCCTTTTACCGCGCCGTCAACGTCGTGGAACCCTCGCTCATCCGGGTTGACGCCGACGAGGTTACCTACAGCCTGCACATCATTCTGCGCTTCGAGCTTGAAAGGAAGCTTTTCAACGGAACCCTGGCCGTGAAGGACTTGCCCACCGAGTGGAGCCGCGCCATGAAGGAGATCCTTGGTGTCATTCCTCCGAACGATACGGAGGGAGTCCTGCAGGATGTCCACTGGTCCATCGGGGCTTTCGGCTATTTTCCCAGCTATGCCCTGGGCAATATCTATGGACTCCAGTTGTGGAACGCCATGAAACGGGACCTGCCCGGGGTGGATGGGGATCTTCGGGCTGGGCGCTACCAGGTGCCGCTCACATGGTTCCGGCAGCGCATCCATGAGCAGGGGAGCCGAGTCCCGCCAGCGGAGCTGGTACGATCGGTATGCGGCGAGTCGATTGATTCGAAGGCCTTCATCGACTACCTGGAAACCAAGTATACGGAATTGTACGGGCTCTGACGTTATGGATGCGGGAAGGGATTGGCTGTATTTTTCCGCTCTGCTTCTGGGCGCTTCCATCGCTGTCCTGACCTTCCTGCGTACCCGCTATCAGCGCGGTGAACCATCCGGTTCGCATGCGGAACGAAGGGAGAATGCGCGTTTTCGTTCCAAGCGGCTGGTGTTATCCCTGTTTGTCCTGTCCGCAGCCATTGGAGCCTTTGCGCTGTCCTTCATTTTTAGCGGAGGTTCCATCATCCGCGAACGGGAACTATTGATCGTAGCGGTGATACTTGTAGGGGTATCCGGGTTTTCAATACGATTTCCCCGTTTTATCGGATATCCGGTGTTCATCGCGACCGGGTCGGCGCTCTTTCTATTTTCCTGGGCCTATCTCGCGTATCCCCAGGTGAAAGAAGGCCTCAGGTTGGGCCGGTACCGTTCGCTTGTGGATGGTGGGGTTCTGGTCTGGTTTGATTCGGCATCCGGCAACATCCTGCCACCAAACGGCCCCGTTGAAGGCCTGGAAGGTGTTCCGGATGGACCGGTAGTTTTCGACTTGGCTTATTTCAGTTTTGATCGAAAGCTTCCCTTGGTAGGTTCTGAAACTCGGGTGGCCCTACTGCGAGTGCTTCGTTCCGAACTTGTGATTGCCGAGGGGCCTTCCATCTCGCTGATGGATATGGTGGACAGCCCCGGAAATCCCACCATTTTCCAGGTGCCAGGGGTTACCATCCGCAGGGAGCAACTGGCATTGCCTGCGACTTACGAGGTCTCGAATGCGCGCACAGAAATCATCCTGACAAGAGACGGTCCGCGCCTTATCCAATAATCCTGCCATTTATCGAAATTATTTGACAAAAACAAAAAGTAGTGTTTTAATTTCCTAGAATGGGAACGATTCCATGTTATCGATCCCATTACACAAGCGGATTCACAGGAGATACCATGCTGCCAAGAGAACGGGTTGTTTCGGCGATGAGCCGGAGCGGAAAACCGGATCGGGTCCCATTCGAAATAAGCTGGGGCGCCTTTACCCCCAAATTGATGAAAACATATAGGGATAAGACTGGCAGCGATCTGGAGCCGGATGAGTATTTCAATTTCGATACGAGGTATGTGCGGCCATTGGCAACTAACAGGATTATCGACCATCGCAAGGCCTTTCCCGATACCGATTTTCCACCAGATGTCTCATTTGATGACTGGGGCATTGGAATGGTGCCGACCGAATATGAAATTCCGGACTTCAAATTCCATCCGCTTGAGAAGGCGACCTGCGTCAAGGACATTGAATCCTTTGATTGGCCGGATCTGGACCAGGAGTACAGATACGCGCCTTTGAAGAAAAAGATAGACGACTATCACGCAAGAGGGTACGCCGTAAGTGCTGATATGTACCAAACCATATTCGAAACCGCATGGTTGATGCGGGGAATGGAAAACTTCCTGTCCGATCTGTACCTGAATATTGAAGTGGTGGAGGCAATAATTGCCAAAATCACGGATATCAGAATAAAGCAGGCTTCCCTGTTTTCCCGCTTGGGGGTGGATGTAATCCGTTTGGGAGACGACATCGTCACGCAGCGGGGTTTGATGTTCTCGAAGGATATCTACACCGAATTCTTCAAACCCCAGGTACGACGGATAGTGGATGCGGCAAAAAGGAATAATCCGTCCATATTGATCTTCATGCATTCGTGCGGAAAGGTGGAGGAGATGGTACCGGCATTCCTGGATTGCGGAATCGATATCCTGAATCCGGTGCAGCCCGAGTGCAATGATCTTGATTTCCTGGAACGGGAGTACGGAAAAGATATCGCATTTTGGGGTGGCATTGGGGTGCAATCCGTATTGCCCCACGGTTCCGTGGAAGACGTCCGGAAGAACGTGCAGGATACACAGCGTATCCTTGGACGGAAAGGGTACTGGTTGGCGGCTCCGGCCCATATCCTGGATCCTGCAATACCCTGGGACAATGTCATCGCCTTTGTCGACGCCGTAAGGCAGGCCACGTATGGGAGGAATATATGACGCATCGCGAGCGCGTGATGGGCTGTTGTGAAAGAAAGGGCTACGATCGTATTCCCATAAAGCACGAAGCCACACCCGAAGTGAACAAGGAATTGAAGGATCATTTTGGCCTGAAGAATGACGAGCAATTGCTCGCCGTGGTGGGCGATGATTTCCGCAACGTCGAACCGAAGTATATTGGACCCGAATTGCGTTCCTTTCCTGATGGCAGCGTCGAGGGGTACTTCGGTGAGCGCTACAAGTACATGCAGTTTGAGGGCGGCAAGTATCTGGAATCGGTGTACCAGCCTTTTGCTGGTGTTCTGGAGCTGGCGGATCTGGACCGCAGCCATTTTCCCAGCGCTGACTGGTTTGACTATTCCACCGTAGCCCACGAATGCAAGCACCTGGTGGATGCCGGCTATGCTGTATGCATCGGATCCGCCGGGGACATGGACTTCATCAATTCCATCGCCAGGGCCCGTGGTTTTGAACAGGTTTTGATGGACCTGATAGACGACAACGAAGCCTATCTGGAAATAATGGAAGCCCGCTTCCGTTTCTATTTCAATACCCACGAGCGCATACTGAAGGAAGCCAGGGGAAACGTGGACTTTGCCCACGTGGGAGACGATCTGGGCAACCAGTTGGGCCCCATGATTTCCATGGATATTTTCGAAAGGCATTTCGCGCCCAAATACGGCGAATATTTCCGGATGGTCCATTCCTACGGTGCCAGGACCATGATGCACATGTGCGGTACCGTCTGGCCTTTCCTGGACCGGCTCATCGAACTGGGCCTGGACGTGTACGACGTGGTGCAGCCGACGACCGAAGAGAACGGCATAACCGCGCTCTGTGCCCGCTTTGGAAGCAGGCTGATCTTTCAGGGTAGCATGGACGTCCAGCACGAGATCGCCTTTGGTACCCCCTCCGACGTGGAACGGGAAGTGCGCCTGCGTCTGGCCCTGTTCCCCAAAGGCGGCCTCATCCTGGGACCGTCCCACGCCATCCAGGCCTTGTCGCCTGTAGCCAACGTGGTCGCTCTCTACCGCAGTGCCGGCAGCCTGATGGAGAAGATTCCGTCCTGGGTGATGGATATCCAGGGCCCCGAGGCGACTGCCATCAGCATGTCGAAATTGTTCTAGAAGAACTAACATTCCTCGCCGGATAAGTCCGACATCCAATAGTCCTGTGGTCCGCAGGATGGACGCAAACAGGAAACCGAAGACGACCAAGGGGAAATCCTCGCCAGACACAGCTTTGGAGTGCCGCTTTAAGCCCAACCGCACTGGCGGTTTTCCCTGCGCGAAGTGTAAGCGGCCAGAAAGGCTGCTGCCAAGGGTAGGGCCATCACTACATGCGATTACGCACCTTCAGTGATGATGCCGGACATGCTCGTCGGCATGCCGAAACCGACTCAAGGCCCCTGTGCAGTCCAAAGGCTGGCCGTAAAGGTTTTATACACCCGTTCGCATTGGTTTCAGTTTTGGCATGAATCTGGTATCGCTCAACAGATGCTATCAGAATGATCGATATTCTCTCACCCAGCTCAGACAAATTAATCCTTTTTTTGGTGATTTTTCCCGGTTATATTAGTAATTGATTGCTGTATAGATACTTAAAAAATGTATGAACTCATCACATCTTGGCACATTACTTGCTATTTATATGAAGTGGCATTTGTACGTTTATAGTTTCGTTGAATGTGTAAAGGATGAGGCATGTCGGCTCAGAACAGATCGCGGTTCAAGGCGTTCGTTTTCACTCTGATCTTATCCGTAATGGGAACGGAACTTTCCGCCCAGTCCGGATTTCTTAATTCTACAGGAACCATGCCAAATCTGGGTTTTGGAACCTATGTCAACATGGGAGTCGGCACAAACGGCTTCACCGCAGTCCCGGGATTCACTGCCTTGTTTGGCCGTTTCCCGGTCAAAGCCCATATCGGATATGTAATGGACACGTTGGATCTGGCGGTCAACGTGGATTGGCTGGTGTTGAACACGCCCATCTACGGAACGCCTTTCTCCTGGTACGTAGGTCCGGGAGTCTATGCCGGTTGGGCCAAAAATCTTGGGGCCCTTAGCTATGATGCCTATGCAGTCGGTTCCCGTGGTGTGTTCGGAGGAAGGACCTTGTTGTCCGATACAGTCGAATCGTATCTCGCATTGACCCCCGCTTTAGGCTTCGCGGTTCTAGCCGGCCAACCGAGATGGCTCTGGAACGTCGATGTCGAAGTGGGATTCCGATACCTGATGAGGATAAGAAAAAACGTGCTGAGGGGGAAATACTTGCCGTCGTTCACACGGCTGGGCATGCTTCGCGCACCAGTCGTTGTCAAGGATTCGGTTACGGTAGCAGAAATGGTACCAGAGACGTTTGCGGAAACGGTACCAGAGACGTTTGCGGAAACGGCACCAGAGACGTTTGCGGAAACGGTACCGGAAACAGTGCGGGAAGTGGAAAGGGGTTTTGTTGAAATTGCCGCTGTTCCAGCGAGTTTTGATCAGCCCGATGTAATGATCCAGCCGATGCCGGAGCCGGATACTCCCGATTCCGCCCCTGCCAATGATGCGTTCGAGGTGACCTCCCCTTCGAGTATCCAGGAGGAAAGCGTTGCGGAATTGCCGAAATTGGTAGCTTCAATCCCTTCAGACCAAATGCTTGTTTGTACCGGGGACAGTTTCGTTGAACCCCTTGAGATCGCCGTATCCATCGAAAACATCGCGCCTGTCATCAACTTGAGTTTCGAAGTACTGGATGGGCAGGAAATGCGGATGAAACTGGTCGAAGGGACGGGGGCGTTACCCGCTTCCATGACCTGGGACGGGGCAATCGATGGTAGCGAGCTCTTTCTGCCTAAACAGGCCTACAGCTACAAGGTACAGGAATGGGACACCCTCGACAGTATCCGTGTGGTGGAAGGGGCGATACCCAAGGGACTCCTTGTTACGGAGCGGGCCGAGGGCTATAAGATCGACCTGGTGGAATTGAATTTTGAACCGGATGAAGCTGCCTTGGTCAAAGGCCGGAGTGTCCAGGGTATGAAGAACGATGAGACCATGGAAAAGCTGTACTCCATGATCGGTATGCTGTCGGGTTACAGCCTCACCATAGTAGGACACGCCGTTACGATAACAGATGATCCCATAAAGGAGGAACCGGTCCTGCGACGGCTTTCCAAAGCCCGTGCCGAAATGATACGGACCAGTTTGATCCAGATGGGTTTGGACGGAGACCGAATCACCACTGTCGGGATGGGTGGCAAACAGCCATTGGTACCCCACACGGATCGTGCGGCGCGCTGGCAGAATCGTCGCGTCGAAATATTCCTGAGTGCGATCCCGAAAGGAGGTCTTGATGAAAGCAAGTGATGCAGCAGCCATCCCCCGAGGCTATCGGGGCTTCCAGGCGGTCCTACTACTGACTGCCTTCTCGATCATCCCGGGTTGCCAGTCACCGTACCTTCCACTTCCGCAGGAACTGAGGATTTATCGTGCTGTCGAATTCAATGCCAACGGCGGGACTGGCGTGATGACACCCCAGTCCATCGCGGCCGGCAGTTCCGCGAAGCTCAAGGCCAATGGGTTCAGCCGTACTGGGTTCACTTTCGGGGGCTGGAACACGGCGGCCAACGGAAGCGGTCTGGACTTTGCCGACAGGGTCGAATACACCCTGAATAAATCCGGCGTAATCCTTTACGCCCAATGGCTGCAGGTACCGGACCTGCTGACGACGATCGAGGTTGATACCGCCGACTCGCCCATCAGTTTCAGCGTCGCGTTGACAAGGGTTCCTGCCTGGAAGTGGCTGTAAACCAGAGTTTCAGTGCCTACGTTTGGTATTTGGATGGAGTCGCATTGCAGGATTAGGGACAGACGATAAGGGAACGACCTATTCAGGAAGCTACCGCTTCTTTTGAAAAACTAATACAGAGGGGTCGGAGTATGAACAGGATCAAGTTTTTGGGAAGTTTGCTTTTGATGTTGGCTTTTTCGTTGTCAGGCGTGGATCAGCAACGGATATGATCTCCGTTACGGATGGGTCTGGAACCGGGGACATGGTCGTTGTCCGGCTGGGGGCCAGCTATCATGGCAAAGCCATAGGATCGGTGGCAAGGACTGTCCTTCCATCGACTCCGACAATCTCCAGTTATACCATGGTTGGTACCCGGGAAGGGACTGACGATACGGTCAACGAGTCGTTTACCTCACTTACCGATGCCGAGCTGACCTTGTCGGCCGGCGTATGGGATTTCACACTGACGACCTTGGCCGAAGGAAACGGGACCGTGTCTGTGCTGCTCCGGTGGCCGGCGGGTATCACCTGTACCGTGGATTCGGCAACTGCTGCCTTTTTGGGTGGCGATTCCACATCGCTGGATATATGCGACATCACGGTGGATAGCGTCCCCTTCAAAAGGGTTGCCTTTGCCCAGGATGTTCCGGCGGATGGCTCACGGATACTGATGTTCAGGCTTAAGGACGCCAAATCCAAGGTGCTGGCTTCCGTGAGCGAGTCGGTCCGGATACTCAACAATCTGACCAGCGCCGCAACAATCACGCTTGCCGAATCAGACTTCAACACGCCGCCTTCAGTTCCTTCAGGCCTTTCGGCATCAAAAGTCCCGAACATTCTTGACAGTGCCAAAGGCAAGGTGAAACTGGCGTGGACCGATACTCCCAGCAATGAAACCGGTTTTGCCTTGTCCTCGAACGGGACGGGCACCACATATACCGCAGGACAGACCTTCACGATGGGGTCCGCATCGGTGACGCTTTATGCACAATGGACTACGGCCAATCCCACGATCACCTGCTACCCGAACGGATCGGCCGGCGGTTCCGTGCCCGCCGTCACATCCTATTCGAAAGGGCTCGCGCACTTTGTCGGCAAGGCGAACGCGGTCAATACCACAACCGGCACCAAGTCCTCGACCGCAAAGGCGACGAACCTGAAAGCGCGTGCGATGCGATGTTTCTGAGAGGGAGGCGCGGACAGGCCCCCGGGTGCGATGAAGCCCGGGGGAGATTTGGGGCTTTTGGATAATGGGTTCAGCCTTATTCAAAGGTCTTGGAACGGAACTGCTGGCCTACGCGAAACAAAACCATCCGCATCCCATGCGCATACTCCTGTCCGGGTACGATGATCCGGAAGTTCCTTGTGTCCATATGGAATTGGAGAAAAAACGGAAATGGAATTCCGTCCTTCCTTCAGGACGCGGAGGTTAGCTCATTGGATGAAACATCCTACCGGAATCTGATTCTGGGACTACCGTTCGGATACGCCTATCAACGGCTACTGATGGATGATTCAGGCAAGCCCTGTGATTACGAATTCATCGAAGCGAACAAGGCGTTCAGGGATCTATCAGGGTTTGGCGAGCTGGACTTCGTCGGGCGGAAAGCCAGTGAGCTGATACCCGGTTTATGGACTGCAGGTCTCGACTGGGTATCCTTATATGGCGAAATCGCCATGAACGGAGGAAGCCGGGAATTTGAACAATACTCGCAACAGTGGGACAAGTGGTTCAAGATTTATGTATCCTCCCCGGAATACTTGTATTTCACCACCATCATCATCGATGACACCCTGGAGAAAAAGCAATTCTCTGAATTGAACCATTTCTTTACCGTTAGCCTGGACCTGCTATGCATCGCCGATATGGAAGGCAATTTCCTGAAAGTGAACAAGGAATGGGAGCATGTTCTCGGATTCCCCAAAGAGGAATTGGAAGGGCGGAAGTACCTGGAATTCGTACACCCAGACGATACCGATGCCACTATCGAAGCAATCCACACCCTTCAGAAGCAGGGTTCAATGGAAGGTTTTGTAAATAGGTGCCTTCGTAATGACGGTTCCTTCCGTTCCCTCGAATGGAGTTCTCGGCGACAAGGCAAGTTGGTATTTTCGGCGGCAAGGGATATCACGGAACATCTGAAAACTGAGCAGTCACTCAAGCAGGAATCTACAATGCTCATGAACCTTCTGGATTCCATTCCCGATCTGGTATTCTTCAAGGATACCGAAGGGCGCTACCTTGGCTGCAATCTTGAATTCTCCAGATACACCGGCATTTCGAAAGAATCGTTGACCGGTCATCTGGATTCGGATTTCTTTCCCGCAGAGACAGCGGCGGCGTACAGGCAAAAGGATATTGAAGCCCTGGGTGCTGATAAGACCGGAAGCAATGAGGAATGGATCCGCTATCCTGATGGGACAGAACAGGTTATGGAAACCAAGAAAGCGCCTCTCAGGGATTCAAATGGCAAGGTAGTGGGGCTTATCGGCATCAGCCGGAATATCATGGCAAGAAAGAAAGCCGAGCTTCTCCTGCTGGAACAGGAGAAGAACTTCCACACCTTCTTCGATTCCTTGGAGGATATGGTATTCGTCATCGCGATGGATGGAAAAATCATATTTGCGAACCGATCGGTGAGCAATAAGCTTGGTTACGAAGACGATGAGCTTTCATGCATGATGTTTTACGATGTACACCAGGCCGAAGCGAGTGAGAAGGCAACACACATTTTTGATGATATGCTTCATGGGAATACGAATACCTGTAAGTTGCCCTTGGTAACCAGGAACGGGGTGTGCATCCCGGTCGAGTCCCGGATTTGGACAGGAAAATGGAACGGCGAGCACTGTGTTTTCAGCGTATTCAAGGACCTGTCCGAACTTGACGAAGCACTCGATAAATTTCAGTCGCTTTTTGACTTCAATCCGTCACTTCTCGCGGTATTGGGAAGGACCGGGGATCGCTACTCGATTTTGGATATCAATCAGGCTTTCCTTGAAAAGACAGGATTTAATAAAGAGGAAATAATTGGGGCTGGACTCTCATCTAACGTCTTGGGCCGTGATTTTGGCTTGCCGGAAAAAATTGCGTCCGAAGTCGAACGGCTTGGTTGTCTGAAAAACATCGACATCTCCATGAATACGAAATCCGGAAATATCCTGACCGGAATGCTATCCGGTACGCTTATCGAGAATGAATCCAGATCACTGATCCTCATCGCCATATCGGATACAAGCGCGCAGAAAGAAGCGGAAAACAACCTGCGGAAAAAAGTGGTCATGGAGAGCCATATTGCAGAAGCGTCCATCAGATTCATCAATCTGAAGGCTGCGGAGATTGATCAGGCGATCAACGAGTCCCTATCAGGAATAGGCAGCTTGATGCGGGTCGATCGGGGCTATGTTTTCATTTTCGGGACCGATTATGACTACTGTACAAAAGTCCACGAGTGGTGCTCCCCGGAAATCACACCCCGGATCTCAGTATTGCAGGATATCGAATCGGGATTGCTGCCTTGGTGGATGGAAAGGATGCAGAGGCATGAAAACATCGTCCTTCCCAGTATCCGCGACGTACCGGAAGAAGCACGTCCCGAAAGGGGCTTGCTGGAATTTCAGCAGATCCGGTCCATAATTCTCGTTCCGATGTTTTGGGGCGGGCGGCTCGAAGGATTTATCGGATTTGATTCGGTTACGGTCGAGCGGCATTGGAACCCGGAAGACATCGCTCCGCTGGAGCTATTATCGAGTATCATAATCAGCGCGATGAAGAGGAAGGAATCCGAAAGGGAATTGCAGCGGACCCAGGACAGCCTGAAGGAGTTGAACGCCAGTCTTGAGAAGAGGGTAGAAGAAAGGACACAGAAACTATTGGTTTCCCTTGCGAATCTGAAAGAAACGCAACAAACGATGATGCAGCAGGAAAAACTGGCTTCCTTGGGACAGTTGGCCGCGGGGGTCGCCCATGAGATAAACAATCCGACCGGTTACATCATGAGCAACCTGTTCACCTTTTCTGGATACTTCACTGTCCTCACAAAAATGGTGGATACGTACACGGAGGCCTTAACGTATTGGGAAAAATCGTGTCCGCCGGAGGCCCGGAAACTGATAGCGGAAATTGAAGAAATCAAGCAGCTGGAAGATTACAACTATATACGGAATGATGGATTGGAACTGTTGAAGGAATCGATAGACGGGACCAATCGCATAAAAGGGATCGTAGTTGGCCTTTAAAGTACAGCCAGGAAGGACAATGAACGTATAGAAAAAATATCCTTGGACGAAGTACTGGAAAAAGCGCTGAAAGTAGCCTGGAACGAATTGAAATACAAATGTGTAGTCGTCAGGGAATATGGGAAAACGCCGCAGATTTCCCTGAAGGAAAACCAGATCCTGCAGGTCTTCCTGAATTTGCTCATGAATGCCGGGCATGCGATCGAGGGAAAAGGACAGATAACCGTTTTTACAAAACTGGTGGGAGGAATGGTATTGGCTGGCATCCGCGATGATGGTACGGGGATTGCGCCCGGAGTACTGCCTAAAATATTCGATCCATTCTTTACGACGAAAGTTGTGGGGAAAGGAACCGGACTTGGTTTGTTGATCTCCTTAGGGATCATCAATGCCCACGGGGGTACGATCGAAGTCGAGAGTGAATTGGGAGTAGGCAGTACTTTCACGGTGCGCCTTCCTGTAGATGGAGCAAGTTGACATGGAACGGAAGATGGTTGAATTCAAGATCCTGATTGTGGACGGTGGACAGGACTAAAACTGGGATGACTACAATCTCATTCCCATCGGGATAGACCTATAGCTTATGCTGGTCGCCGATGTTTCCGTTTTTTGGTTGAATGCATTCCCTAAAACCGTTCTGGCCATAGGCGGCAGTCTGCCCGATCCTAAAGGACTACGATCTCCTTCAGGACCTTTACCACATTGGCGTCGAGTTTGCCTTCATCCACTTCTGCCTGGATGATTTTCAAGGCGCTGTCCACGCTCATTTTTTTCTTGTAACTCCTATCGCTCGCGGTAAGCGCGTCGAAGATGTCCGCCACTGCAAGAATTCGGGAGGGAAGGGATATATCCTCCGAAACCGCCCCGATGGGATACCCTGAACCGTCCAGACGCTCGTGATGGAAGAAGGCAATATTCGGAATTTCGCGCAGGTGATCGGGCCATGGAAGGGCTTTCAGGATATGATAGGAGTACTCGACATGTACTTGGATGTGCAGTCGCTCATTGTCGTTCAGGGTCCCCTTTCCCGTCATCAGCGATTCCACATCCGAGGTCCGCAAGGGTAGGAAAGGCCTTTCCACAAGGTCAAGGCATTTTAGGGAATTGATGAATTTCACTATCCGTTCAAATTCCTCTTTCTCTTCCTTTCCGAACATTCCCCCGGGCTTGTTGAGCTTGGTTATTTCATTCTTGGCTTGCTTGATGGATGCCAATATCTGGTCCCGATCGTTATGCAACTCGAGCAAAAGGAAGGAACTGTCGATGCTGTCCGATAGGGTAGTGTTGACCAGGCGCAGTTCGAGGCGTGCGTAGCAAAATTCCTGATAGCGATATAGATAATCCAGGGACAAGTCTATCCTCTCCAAGTTGTGTTCCTTCAATTTATTCTGTTTGATAAGGATTTCCTGATCGATATAGATTTTTCCGAAATCATGCAGTATAGCCGCGTATTCCATTTCCTGAATCTGGGTGCTGTCGAACCCCATCACCCGGGCAATTTTACCGCAAATGGATGCGACCCTGAGTGAATGGCCTCCTGTCGCCGGGTCCCTGGCCTCGATAGCCTGGATGGAGGCTATGATGAAATCATCAAATTGCATTTTCATTTTTCGGATCAAGCGCCCATTTTCCAGAGCCATTCCGGCATGATCGGCCAAGGCTTCGACAAAGGCGATCTGCTCGGATGTGAAAGGTTCCGTTTTTTAATCAAAATCTTTCTGGCTGAGCAAAATATCCTCTTCGATTCCATTTCCTTTGGGTAAGGATTTCTTGCGATTCACCAGTTCGATCACCCCCAAAGGCATACCTTTGAAGTCCTTGATCGGAACGACAGCGAGGGATTTCGTGGGGTAATCGGAAAGGGCCCGGCTGGTTCCATCCAGTTTGTACGGAGTATCCTGGGGTAGCTGGTCCGCTTCCGCGATGGCGATGCTTTTCATTTTCCTCGCCACGAAACCGACAGGGGTAGGTGAATTCAGGGGAATCGGCAAAACTTGCAGGGGGGTGTTGCGGGAATGCACGAAGGAATATACCACCCGCAAGAGAGATTCTTCGTTCTCCTTCAGTTCAATCCTGTATACCGTCACTGCATCGGCACCCGTCACGCTCCGGCATGTTTCCATGACAACGCGGAAGATATATTCCTCTACTCGTTCCTCTCCTATGGTCTTACCGAACCGGACCAGACTGGAAAGGGATTCTTTTGCCAGGCTGAAGTCGATGTTCTTTTCTTGGAGTAACTTGTTGAGTTTCTTATTCAGATCGTCCAAGGTGCGGGCATTGGTCTGCAGTTTCCCCAGCTGTTTCCGTTCCACTTCCTGGCTCTCGAAGTGTCGGATATGATCCTCTATCTCGTGTATGAATACAGCAGGATCGACCGGCTTCGCATAGTAACGGTGAATGTTTCCGTGATTGATGGATTTAGCCAAAACTTCGGTATCCGCGTAACCGGTGAGCAAAAGGCGCAAGGTTTATGGGCGATGCGACTTCGCGCACTCGAGCATTTCGGTTCCGGAACATTCGGGCATTCTCTGATCGGTCACCAGGATGCTGATATCCTTTGAATTAAGGATATCCTTCGCTTCCTTTGGTGAGTCTGTTGTGATCAGATTTACCGAGGGGTGGTTGTTGAAGAGCCGCTGCATGGAATGGAGGATATTCAGGTCATCATCCAACAGCAGCACGGGGTGCTTGCGATTCTCGGTAGTCAGTGTATCCATACAGTTAAAATGCAATATCCATGCCAAGAAATAGTGATCTTTCCTCGCTTCCAGCTATGTTTTTCTTTCATTATCGATCATGTATCTATCAAATTGATAGTAATCGTTCTGTGAATGATTCTGAATCCTCTCTTCAGACCTTTTGCTTCGGTTGCCCACGGATCTTTCCCCTTATGGCGTCGCCGTACAGGATGGCCACGAGTCCAGCCAATACAAGGGGGGTGCCGAAGGCGAAAAAGGGGGAGGTCTTTTCTCCGGCCGCCAGACCCAGCGTGACCGCGATGAGAGGATTGACCAAAGAGTAGCTGGATACCCTGAAACTGGGCTCGACAACGAGCAGATGGTTGTAGGCCACCAGGGTGAGGGATCCGAGCAGCGCCAGGTAGGCCAGCGAGAACAGGGACCAGGGCGAGGCTTCGGCCAGCGACTCCAAGACATTGACGCCCGACATGGCCCCCAGGATCAGGGCCGCTATACCCGCCACCAGCATCTGGATGGAGGTGGAGACAAGGACGTCCGCTGGTTTGGGCAGAGACTTGGCAATGCTTGTTCCGAATCCCCAGGAAAGGGCTCCTGCGATGGCAAGGAAGAGGGCGGGGCCAAGGGCTGCATCGGTTGAACCACGGTTCACCAGTACGAGGGTCACACCCGCCACACCCACGGCGGCGCCTATAAGGCGGATTGGGGAAACCTTTGTCCGGTACAGGAAAAAATTGAAAAAGGCTACATAGATGGGCATGCACGAAATGACAACACTGGCTGTCCAGCTGGGTATGGTCTGCTCGGCCAAAGTGATGAGTCCATTCCCCAGAAGAAGCAGCAACACGCCGATGAGAGCCGCGCCGGCAAGTTCCTTTGGCTTGGGAATGGAGCGCAGGCCGCCCCGTGCGCGGGCGATGATGGCGAGTATGATGGAACCGATCAGGAAACGGAGTGCGACGATTACCGTGGGAGGGATCGTTTCCACGGCTTCCTTTATGAAAAAATAGGTGGAACCCCAGACAAGGTAGACCAGGGCATAGGAAACGACCACAAGGACAGAGGCTTTTTTCATTGGGAATGCTCCTTGCGCATTGTAGACTGCGGGAACAGTAGGGAACAAGGGTTTTTGCATGGAGCTATGGATACGATTGCATAATTTTTAAATCTCTGCTAAAAAACTGTATAATTATGCAGATAATCATCGTCGGCGGCGGCTGGTCCGGCTGCGCTGCGGCCATAGCCGCGAGGAAACAGGGTGCGGAGGTTCTGCTCCTGGAACGGACAGATATGTTGCTGGGGACCGGTCTTGTGGGCGGCATCATGCGCAACAACGGCAGGTTTACGGCGACCGAGGAAATGATCGCCTTGGGTGGCGGCGAGCTCTTTGCCCTGACCGACGCCAATTCCCTACACCGGAATATCGCCTTTCCGGGGCATCAGCACGCTTCCTTGTACAACGTGGCCGCCATGGAACCCGTGGTCCGTACTTTTCTTGAGTCCCTGGGCATCCAGTTGCGTTTCATGGCCAGGATTGACGCTGCCGAAAAAAGCGGAAACCGTATCGTTTCGGTTTCCGCCAAAATCGGTGGCGAAGCCGTTTCCTTCTCCGGAGCTGCTTTCGTCGATACGACGGGCACTGCCGGTCCGATGAATCTCTGCGCCCGTCACGGCAACGGCTGTGCCATGTGCATCCTGCGCTGTCCCAGTTTTGGGGGCAGGGTCAGCCTGACCGCCCTCGCGGGGATTCCGGAAAAAACCGGTAAAAAGGGCAATACGATTGGGGCCATGAGCGGTTCCTGCAAGCTGTTGAAGGAATCCCTCTCACCGGAGCTGCTACGTATCCTGAACGAGACAGGTGTTGCGGTGGTGCCCATACCGAAAGAGATTTCGGGTAAGGCCGATATCTCCGGAAAGGCCTGCCAGCAATACGCACTGCCTGAATTCCGTGACAACGTCATACTGCTTGATACTGGCCACGCCAAACTGATGACACCGTTTTTCCCCCTGGAATCACTCCGCAAAATTCCCGGGTTTGCCAACGCCCGCTATGAGGATCCCTACGCGGGCGGCCAAGGGAATTCGATGCGTTACCTGGGAATGTCGCCCAGGGACGACTCGCTCAAGGTTGATGGGGTTGATAATCTGTATTGCGGGGGCGAGAAGGCCGGGCTCCTGGTGGGTCACACCGAGGCTATCGTTACGGGAACCCTGGCCGGGTACAACGCCGCCCGCGCAGCTTCGGGCGGAAAACCGCTGGTACTGCCGGGGGAGCTGGCCGTGGGGGATGCGATCGCCCACGTGGGGGAGCGGATGCGGACGGAGGAAGGTCTGGCCTTCAAGTACACCTTTTCAGGATCGGTGTATTTCGACCGCATGGAAAAACTGGGGCTTTACACCGTAGATACCGGTGCGATCCGCGAAAGGGTCGCCCGGACCGGTTTAGGCGGAATCTTCTCTAAAAGGTAGGAGAAACGGTATGGTCCAGCTAACAGCGGCTCATTGGGTGTACGCCCTCTTCATCGTGCTCATCCTCGTCACCATGGCGTTCCGCAGGGAAACGCCCATCGTCTGCATCATCGGGTCCCTGGTACTGGCCTGGGTCGTTACCGGAAATTTCATAGGCGCCGTCCAGGCCATCTTCAACTCCATGACGGTCGCCGCATCAGAACTTCTGGGTACGGTCATGATCATCTCGATCATCGTCGCGCTCGCGAAGATGCTCGAGGAGACCGGCATAGCCGAAAAACTATTCTCGCCGGTCCAGATGTTCTTCAGCTCCCCTGGCGTGGCGTTCTGGGTGCTTGGCGTTGTCATCATGATAGCCGCCTGGGTTATTTGGCCATCCCCCGCCATCGCGCTTGTAGGGGCGCTCCTTTTGCCGGCCGCCATTAAAGCGGGACTTCCGCCCATCGGTGCGGCCATGGCCATCAGCCTGTTCGGCTACGGCTGCGCGCTGACCACCGACTTCGTGATCCAGGGCGCCCCCGGTATCACCGCCAAGGCAGCCGGGGTGCCTGTCTCGGATATCATGGCCAAAAGTGTGCCCATGGTCATCGTATGGGCGGCCATAGCCCTGCCTTTGGCCTACAGGTCGGTGCGCAAGGACATCATCGCCCAGAAGGGCAAGCCCATCAATTGGGCACCCCTGGCCATCTCCAGCGAAGACATAGCCGAACGACAGAAATGGACCGCTTCGGCACCCTTATTCAAAAAGTTTGCGGTACCCCTCATCCTGATCGTTTTCCTCCTGGATATTGTCGCCATGCTTAAATTCCAGCTTCGCGGAGGGGACGCCACCGCCCTGCTTGGCGGGACTGTCGCCCTCATCATGGTTGTCGTGGCCATCGGGACCTACCGGAAGGAAGGTTTCGGAAAACTCACCGAGCACGCCCGTTCGGGCTTCATGTTCGGCATGCGCATCTTCGCTCCGGTCTTCCTGATCGCCAGTTTCTTTTTCATGGGTTCCTCCGGAACGGCGAAGGCGATCTTCGGCGAGGCCGGCAAGGGCTTGCTCTTTGACCTTGGGCAGGCCATCGCGGGACTTGTGCCGCTGAGCAAGATACCGGTAGCCATCATCCAGGGACTGGTCGGCGGAATTACCGGTTTGGACGGCTCGGGTTTCTCCGGCCTGCCTCTCGTGGGAACCTTGGCACAGGCACTTAGCGGATCGGCCCATCTGAACACGGCGACCCTTGGCGCGCTCGGCCAGTTCTTTGCCATCGCGGTTGGCGGCGGAACCATCATCCCCTGGGCGGTCATTCCCGCCGCGGCCATAACCGGCACCGACGCCGTGGAGATTGCCCGCAGGAACCTGGTACCCACCCTCGCCGGCTTCGTCGGGGTCATCGTCGTCGCGGTCTTCCTTCTCTGAACAGGGAGGCATCATGGTAGTCTATAAGCATATCCTGTACTGTACGGATTTCTCCGAGCCCGCCAAGGCCGCCTTTCTCGTAGCCCTGGACCTGGCCGAAAAATATGGATCTGCCCTGCATATCCTGCACGTGTATCAGGAACCGGGGGATGTCGCGGAGTTCGAGGTTTCCTCGAACATGCACATGGACTGGATTCGCGTAGCCCACTTCGTGGGAACCGAACGGGAGAAGAAACTTGTCGCCTTGCGGGACGAGGCTGCCGGAAAGGTCAAGGACGTGAGCTTCAAGATGCTCCGTGGGAAACCCCAGACAGAGATCGCCCGTTACGCCCGGGAGGTGAAGGCAGATCTGGCCGTCATATCCAGCCATGGCCTGTCAGGTCTGGAACACGCGATCTTTGGCGGTACCGCCGAAAAGATCATGCGGGAAACCCCCTGCGCCGTGTTGGTGGTCAAGCACGGGAAATAGGCAAAGCCTGGGTTGGGGAACTTCATCCCCAACCCGCCTTCATAACCCAGTCCTCCTGTATCCGCACATATTTAATCCTCTGCCGGAACCGCGTGTAGGCGATATGGATGAGACCATCGGCGGTCTGCCTGATGGAAGGGTAGGAGAATTCCCGGTTCAGTTCCGCTCTGGAGTTGTTGGTCAGACAGA
>CAXNJE010000018.1:0-32121 GCA_964202565.1 Breznakiellaceae bacterium
GATTTTATTTTCTATAATACGAATACCGAAACATATCTTCCGACTATCTCCATCAACCCGGGCCAATCCGTGCAGCAGCCTGGAAGCACTACCAGTGTTTTAAGCAAGGATATAGCGGCGGGGACCTACGATCTTACGGTGCATATCCACAATGACTTCACCGACGAGTTTAATCCTGTGGTAACGGGATATGCGTTCAATATTGTGGTCACCCCAGGGATGGTGACTCCAGTAACAGTTACTTGTATTCCCAACAATCCGGACCCCATAGGGACAGCTGCGTTTCCCTCTGTTGGACAACTGTCCGTGCCGTGGGTGATGACGCAGGATGGCCCCCCCACCAGCTTTGGCACGGAAGGGTGGTACGAATTTACCGCTACAAGCGCCATGACCAGGATAATGGTGACAAGAGACAACACGTATGGTGCGAGTAATGCCAGTCTCTACATGGTCCTCTTCGATTCCAACGGAAATTATCTAGCTGATGTCGCGCCTGACGAATTGGGGGCGACTACACTTGAATATGCAACTTCGATTGGAATGCCGTATTATCTGGCAATGGCGGATATGGGGGAAGGGGATTCAAGATCCTTTAACCTTTGGACAGAGGCAGGTACTGCCAGTACTACCATCCAGTATGGGAATTCCACCCAGTTCTCGGGATCCAACAACTGGAGCGGGAACTATATCTTCGGCATCCCGATCAGTGTCTCGACAGGGGGGGAACTCGCCAATTTTGGAACCTGGTCCCTCAATGATACTTCCTACATGCGTATGGCCCTGTACGCGGATAATGGGGGACAGCCCGGTGATCTGGTGGCATCTACCGAATCCACGCTCATGACCAATGGAAAGATGGAGATGGCACCTGGTGCGTCGGTAAGCTTGGAAGCTGGCACCTACTGGCTGATGGCGGTATACGATAGGGATACCCTGGTTTCCGTCAACTGGAATAACTATGTAAGCAACATTCGGTATTACTATTCCACATACCCCACACTTCCCTCATCACTCACCGGCTCATCGTCCTATTCACACTACGATCTGAACTACTACATTACGGTTACGGGTGCTTCCCAAGCGTCATATACCTTGGTTAGCGAGTTTGATATTGGTGAGGATCAGACAAGCTCCGGATGGACCTCAACCGGCGGTTACCTTTATCAGAATTATACGGTCAATCCTGGTGGGGAATCGTGGAGGCTTGCGGGAGATGGAAGCAGCTATATCCAGATGACCCTCCCGGTTACCGGCTCGGCTTCTACGTATAAGATTGCGTGGCAGACCAGCGGCTGGTATCATCCCACGAATGCTGATGTGTACGTGAATGGTACCTTGGTTAGAAGCTATGTTTCGGAGTACATGGGTGATGGTGTGATAAATGAGATAATCGTCCCCAATACCTTCGGAACAACGCCTTTGACTATCCGGTTCCAGGATAATGCCTACGATCCGAACGGAGTGTTCACCGGCGCATACCTGTGGCTATATGAGAAGTAAGGATCATATTGCGAAGATGTACTCCAAGCCCGGCTCGTTGCCGGGCTTTTTTTGGACTTCACCATAAATTGCAGTGTTTATTTTCAGGCTGACAATTCCATACCCACAACTGAGGATGCAACGGGAATTACAGGAAGGAGCCATTGACTGCAATGGCTGGGCTTGGCAGGTGCTGATCGACACGGTGGAGCTGCATGAGTGATAAAAAGATGTAATGAAGGAAAAGGGGAGGCCTGGGGGTCTCCCCTTTTTTATACCCGCAACTTTCAACCATTCCTTCCCCACTCCATCCCGTATTGCAGGATAGTCCATATAAATGCCATGTGGGGTCCATGTACCTTATGTATGGGTGGGTGGATAATCAGATTGTCGCAGGATTCATTGCGTTTATAGGAATATGAATGGAACAGAGATTGGAACTCAGGAACGTCACCAAAAGCTTCGGGCCGGTCAAGGCTGTACGGGACGTTTCCTTTTCGGTCGCGCCGGGTTCCGTGCACGCCCTGGTGGGCGAGAACGGGGCAGGCAAGTCTACCTTGGTAAAGATGATCACCGGGATGCAGAAGCCCGACACGGGAGAGATCCTGCTTGACGGCGTGCCCTGCCATTTCACGACTCCCATCGACGCCCGGACGGCGGGCATAACCGCGGTATATCAGGATCCCAAGCTTTTCCCCCACCTTGATGTGGCGGAAAACATCTTCATGGGCATCTATCCCAAAACACGCTACGGCACGGTGGACAAGCGGTCCATGTACGCCGAGGCGCGCAGGATGCTGGATGAGTTGGGTGCCGACATCGACCCCAGATCTCCCCTTGCGGGGCGGACAGTGGCGGAGATACAGTTTGTCGAGATTGTCCGGGCCATGTGCGCGGACCTGAAACTGCTTTTCCTCGACGAACCCACAGCCTCCCTCACCCCGTCCGAGGCCGAGCGCTTTTTCAGGGTGGTGGAATCCCTCACCGCCCGCAATGTATCTGTCGTCTTTATAACCCACCGGTTGCCTGAACTGCGGCGCATAGCGGATACCATCACGGTGCTCCGCGACGGGGAACACATAGCTACGGCCCCTGCGAAGGAATTATCGGAACAGGACTTGGTGCATCTCATGGTGGGGCGGGATCTTTCATCCCTCTTTGTCAGGGTGGAGGCCCCGGTAAGCGAGGATCCCGTTTTCGAGGTACGGAATCTGAGTCTGGGCGGCACCTTCAGGGATATCAACTTTTCCATACGCGGCGGTGAGATAGTAGGTATGGCCGGTCTCGTCGGAGCGGGGCGCACAGAGATTGCCGAGACGATTTTTGGCCTCCGGGGACCGTGCTCGGGGACTGTCGTGGTGGACGGCGAGGAGACGCGCCCCCGCAACGCCCGGCAGATGATGAGACTGGGAATTGCCTATATCCCCGAAGACCGGGACCTGAACGGCATCATCTCGCCCATGGGGGTCTCCAGCAATATCTGTCTGGCGGCGCTGAAGCGGATCGCCGGGCTAGGACTGGTGAGGCACGGGAAGGAAAACTCCTTTGCCGCCCGTTATGCTGATGATTTCGAGATAAAGGCCGCCAACATGGACGCTCCCGTATCGAGCCTGTCCGGAGGTAACCGGCAGAAAGTGGTACTGGCGAAATGGCTCGCGACCGTTCCCAAGGTGCTCATGCTGGACGAACCCACCCACGGCATAGACGTGGGCACCAAGTCACAGGTCCACCAGCGCATATCCGAACTCGCCTCGGCGGGTTTTCCCGTCCTGCTCATCTCGTCGGATTTGCCGGAAATCCTGGGCATGTCCGATCGGATACTGGTGATCGCTGGCGGAAAGATCGTGGCCGAGTTCAGCAAGGCAGACGCCACCCAGGAACTGATCATGGAAGCGGCGTCCAGACATGCCGGCTCCCCGATCGCGGGAGGACGGGAGTGAATCCGAATCCGAATCCAAAGCTGAAGCAGGACGGAAAGGGCGGTGGGTCCATGAAAAGCAACCTTGCCGCAAATGTTTTCAAGAACACCCTCAGGTTGAGGGTAGTGAGTGTCTTTCTTTCCTTCATCGGCGTCGCCCTGGTTTTTGCCGCGACCACGCCCAATTTCCTTACCCTGCAAAACATCAAGATAATTGCCTTCAACGCGGCGCTGCTTACCATCGTGGCCTGCGCCGAAGCCATCGTGGTGATAACGCGGAACCTGGATGTCTCGGTGGGATCCATTATCGGGCTTTCCGGTTATGTCGCGGCGAAATTCGCAGCGGCTTTTCCGGATTCAGGTGTCCTTATCGTCCTGGTCGCCGTCCTGATCGGTCTTGGCCTTGGCCTCGCGAACGGTCTGGCCGTGGCTTACGGCAGGGTTCCCTCCATAGTCGCGACTTTGGGAACCCTGTCCATTTTCCGTGGCATCACCTACATCATCGGCCACGGCATAGAAGTTCCATCCGGGGATCTTCCACGCTGGATGATAACCGGAGCCGATGCGAATGTGGCAGGCATTCCTCTAACTGTCATCTTTGCCTTGGTGCTGGTGCTTGTACTCACCAGACTGCTTCGCGGAGTACCGCTGTTCAGGCGGGTGTACGCTGTGGGTTCAAATCCTTCAGCAGCGGTTTTTTACGGTCTGCGCTCCAATCGTGTCGTCCTCTTCGCCTATGCGGTATGCGGAGCCCTCGTGGGGCTGGCTGCCTTCTTCTACATCTCGCGGGTTGGCACCATTACGGTGAACCTGGGCCGCGACTGGGAGATGATAGCCCTTGCAGCAGTGGTACTGGGCGGTGTCAGCACCACAGGCGGATCCGGGAACCTCATAGGAGTACTGTTCGGCGCCCTCATCCTTTCATCCATCGACAACGGATTGGTCCTTGCCCGGGCTCCGGAGTTCTGGCGCATGTTCATCCAGGGGACGGCGATCGTCGCCGCCATCGCCCTCGATGCAGGCATAGAGCGCCGCATCCAGAAAATGTTCAGGCATAAGGGAGCGTAGGCATGGAAGGTATCAAAGGCTTCGCAAGCCGATCCCGCTGGGAACTTATCCTGCTACTGATGGTCGTCCTGGGTGCGGTCTGGGCAACCAGCCTGTCTCCGTACTACCTCGAGTCCTCCCAACTACTCAATTCGTCCCGGAATTTTGTATTCACGGGAATCATGGCTCTCGGTCTCATGACCGTCATCATCTGCGGCGAGATGGACCTGTCCCTGCCGTCCATACTCGCGGTGTGTACCGTCCTGCTCGCCAAGTCCTCGGCCGCCGGATTGCCGCTGCCGCTCGCCCTGGCTGGCATCTTTATCGTGGCGGCCTGCCTTGGTGTCCTGAACGGTTTCCTCGTGGCTAAACTGCGCCTGCCTGCCCTGGCGGTAACCCTGGGTACCATGGGTGCCTACCGCGGCCTGGCCTTCATCATCGGGTCCGAAGTTGGGTATACGGGCTTTGACGACAATTACAAACGTCTGGGCGCCTCATTGATAGGCGATACCGAAATCCCCCTCATGCTGCCGGTCTTCTTCATAATCGTCATCGTCTTTTCCGTGCTCCTGCATTTCACCACCTTTGGCCGCCGGGTTTACGCCATCGGCAACAACGCATCAGCCGTCGCCTATTCGGGCATCAGCGTAGTCAGGACGAAGATCCTGGCCTATGTCATAGCGGCGCTGACGGCGGCCATGGGTGCCTGGATTTTTATCGGCCAGTACGGTTCGGCCCGCGGGGACAACGCCAACGGTGTGATCCTGGCGGTGATAACCTCCGTGGTGCTCGGAGGCGTCGACATAAACGGAGGGAAGGGGTCGGTGGGAGGTGTCCTGGTCTCGGTGCTTTTCCTGTGGACCCTGCGCAACGGCATGGGGCTGGCGAATATTGCCGGCCCGATACAACAACTCATCATAGGTTCATTGCTGATCGCTGCGGTGATCATTTCCAACTTTTCCGCCGGTCTTCAAAGGACGGAAAAGTAGGCTCGTTTGTGACTTTCGGAATCCTGGATTCCGTTTAATTTGAGAGGGAGGTTTTTATGAAAAGGACAATCGCATTGCTCGTCACCCTGACCCTGTTGGCGGGTGCCGCTTTCGCCGCTGGTGGATCGGACACCAAGGCCGGTTCCAAGAAGTACCGGATCTTCATGAATCCGAAATTCACCGGGTTGTCTTATTTTGAGGTGTGCGCGAATGGCGCAAAGGAAGCTGCCGCGGAATTGGGCGTGGACTTTGTATACACCGGTTCCGAGCAACCCGACGTCCAGTTGCAGGTGCAGTCCCTCGAGAACATCGTAGCCCAGAAACCGGATGCCATCATCGTCTCGGCCATCGACTTCAACGCGGTGGCGCCGCCCCTCGTGAAAGCCAGGGAAAAAGGCATCATGGTCGTTTCCTACGACGCCGACACCGCGGTCAACGCCCGGGACTTTTTCTGTAACCAGATGTCCTACGAGGGTGCCGCCCGGGCCATGCTGGACTGCGCGCTGATCAACGCCCCCGAAGGCGGAGAAATCGCGTTCATCGCAGCCGCTCCCACCGCTCCCAACCACATGGCGCATATACGCATCATGACCGAACTCTGCCAGACCGACCCCAAATACAAGAACTTCAAGCCCGTAGCCACCCAGTTTGCGGCTGATGACGAAGCCAAGAGCATCGAGGTTTCCATCAACCTGATGCAGGCCTACCCGAATCTCCGGGGAATCATCTCATCCTCTGCTGTTTCCGCCCCCGCTGCCGCGCGTGCCATCCAGAGCGCCGGCAAGGTGGGCAAGGTTTTCGCCACCGGCGTCGCACTTCCTTCCTCGATCAGGTCCTATCTGAAAGACGGTTCCCAGAAAGCGTTCTTCATCTGGGATCCGGCGATGCTCGGATACATGTCCGTATACGTTGCCAAGGCCGCGCTTGATGGTACACTCAAGAACACGGTAGGTGCGAAGGTTACCGCAGGGAAACTCGGCGAATTCACCGTCGGTGCCGATGGGGAAATCGTGTACGGCAAACCGCTCATCTTTACCGCCCAGAACATCGACGAGTACAAATTCTGATATAATCCGATGTGATCCGTAGTTCCCCGACGCTGGTCTGCTGTCGGTGACGGGGAACTATCTTGCGTAGCTCCTGGCCCATTCGCTGGGAGACACGCCCCTGTATTTCTTGAATAACCTTGAAAAATAAAACTGGTCCGAATACCCCAGTTCGTCCGCGAGTTCCCCGATTGGCTTGACGGGATTTGCCGCCAGCCGCGATTCCGCCGCTTTCAGCTTCTCCTCGATGACCAACTGCGAAAAACTAATCCCCGCCTCCTTCTTCACCACATGCGAAACCGTTGAGGGGCTGCGCCGGACGTGCTCGGCCACATCCTCTATGGGAATATGCGGCAGGGTTATGCATTCCCTGATATAGATTACGACTTTTTCAAAGAGCGGATTCTGTCGGAGGGCAATGAGCCGTTTTCCCACCGCGTGCTCCGCGACCAGGGTGAACATGCGCACCAGGCGGTCTTCGGCGGACTCCGAGAAGCGGGGAACCACATCGAAATCCCTCTGCAATTCCGCGGCATCCTCCAAGCGGTGGGCCCATTCGCGGACCACCGGTGTGCTCGGAGCTTTGCCGTAGTGGAAATTGCCTATCTCCACCATGGCTATGAGCTTGTCACCAGTGGATAACGGGTACAGGCAGTACCGGAGCCCGGCATGGCAGGTATAGAGCATGGGTCCATTCCTGTCGGAAGTCAGGTGGCGCATGCGCTTGCATTGGGCACGACAGCGGTCGGGATCGGCAATGCGGCCGCAAAAGGCAGTCTGGCCGCCCAGGGGGCTTTGGAGCAGGCAATGATCTGCGGGTGACCAAACGCGCAGGTGCACGCCGAAAGTGACGCTGTAGTCGTCCAGCAAGGCCTGGAACCCGGGATGGATAACAATACAGTCCTCGACAGCCTGGTCATTGGGGAATCGCGCTCCGGCGGCAGGGTAGACCGGATCATGTGCGGGCGGGATGGATGTAATCATGCTTTTTCCCCGGGATATGGGGATGCTGCGTTTTCGGCCGTGAGTTCCACATCAAGTATCTACATCAAGGGATGAAATTAGTCAATAAAGATAGGTTCGTCCCGGGTTTTGCGTGCAGGCGGTGGTCATAAGAATGTGGCTTGGCCGAATGAGGCTTGACCTATCGAAAAAACTTGACGCATCCGCATTTCTGCCCAACACTGGTGGGTGGGCAGCTTAATGGCGGGCCCGTCAAAAAACCTGAGGAGGCACGATTTTGGAAAAGTTCTTCAAGATCAAGGAACACGGGTCCACCCCGCGTATCGAGATCATTGCGGGTCTTACGACCTTCATGACGATGGCCTACATACTGGCCGTGAATCCGGGCATCCTTTCGGCCGCAGGCATGCCTGCCGGGGGAGTATTCACCGCCACCGCCCTTTCCGCCCTTATCGCGACCCTCGCCATGGCCCTTTTGTCCAACCTGCCCATAGCATTGGCTCCCGGCATGGGACTGAATGCCTTCTTCGCCTTCACCGTCGTGCTTACCATGGGCTACTCCTGGCAGCTCGCCCTGACGGCGGTCTTCCTGGAAGGAATCGTCTTCATCCTGATGTCCCTGTTCAATATCCGTGAAGCCATAGTCAAGTCCATACCCAAGAACATCAAGAGCGCTGTCTCGGTGGGTATCGGCCTTTTTATCGCCTTCATCGGCCTTCAGAACGCGGGCATCATCGTCAACAACGATGCCACCCTCGTATCGTTGGGTTCGATAACCAAAGGCCCGGCGCTACTGGCCATCATCGGGCTCGTAATTACCGGGGTTTTGTTGGCCTTCAAGGTCAAGGGCGCCCTGCTGATAGGCATCCTGGCCACTACGATAGTCGGCATACCCTTCGGCATCACCAAGGTCGCCGAGGGCTTCAACCCCTTCAGCATGCCCGCAGCACCGCTCCTGTTCCAGTTCCAGTTTGACAAGGTATTGACCCTGGACTTCTTTGTGGTGTTCTTCACTTTCCTTTTCGTGGATATTTTCGACACCATCGGAACCCTTGTGGGTGTAACCACCCAGGCAGGGCTGATCGACAAGAACGGCGAGATTCCCAAGGTCAAGCAGGCCCTGCTGGCCGACGCCATAGGGACGGTGGCGGGCGCCTGTCTGGGTACCTCGACGGTAACCTCCTACGTGGAGAGCGCATCCGGCGTGGCAGAGGGCGGACGCACCGGTCTTACCTCGCTCACCACTGCCATCCTGTTCGGCCTGGCCCTCTTCCTCTCACCGCTCTTCCTGCTGGTGCCCGGCGCCGCGACTGCCCCCGCACTCATCCTTGTGGGCCTGTTCATGCTGGCCCCCGTCAAGGACATCGACCTGTCTGACTTTACCGAGGCCATTCCCGCCTTCCTTACCATCGTGATGATGCCCCTTTCCTACAGCATCGCCGAAGGTCTCGTATTTGGTATCCTGTCCTACATTTTCCTTAAGGCCCTTTCCGGGAAGCTCAAGGAAATACCGCTGGTAACCTGGGTAGTAGGCGCTTTCTTCGTCCTGAAGCACCTGCTTTAGACCAACAGCCATCCAAAGGCTACAAGGCTGCTCCATCGGGGGCAGCCTTTTTCATGGTTTTTGGTTTTGCCTGTGACAGGTGTACGTCCATTTGCGGAAACGGAATGTTGATGCCTTCGAGGCGGAATCGTTTCCTGACATCGATCATGATGGAGTTCTTGAGCTGTAGGAAGTTGGACTTTTCAAACCAGAGTCCAAAGAGTATCTCGATTCCGGAATTCTCGAACTTGTCCATGACGATAAGTGGTTCCGGGTTGTCCAGCACCCAGATATTCTTGTGGGCTATATCTTCCAGTACCTTCATGACGAAATCCAGGTCCGAGGCATAATCCACCATAAGCTTCACATCCAGGCGGCGGATGGGAAAACGGGTGATGTTCACCACATTGGTCTTGATGATGGTCTCGTTGGGAATACGGACAAAACGGTTGTCGAAGGTCTGCAGTTTGATGGAAAGGAGATCTATGGACTGCACGATGCCGGTAATGTCGCCTACCTGGATGACATCCTCCAACTGGAAAGGTTTTTCCGAAATCAGAAACAAGCCCGAGATGACGTTCGAGACCGAGGTTTGGGCGGCAAAACCCAGTGCGATACCCGCGATGCCGGCCGCACCCAGCAGGGCTGAAAGGTCGATGCCGAGCTGTTTGAAGATGGTAATGACCGCAAAGGTAAATCCCGCGTAGCGGATCAGTTTTTTGATCAGGATTCCACGCTGGTCGGGCACATGGCCCTTCAGGGCGCGGCCTACCACGACCTGAAGGATTTTAAAGGATAGCAGTATGAGCAGGACCACAGCGACCAGGCCCGTGATCTTGCTGTATAATTCCACCGAAACGAGGCCGGAGAGGAACGAACGAAGGTCTGAAAACGTTTCCTGTAGGTCCATGGCTGCCATGCTCCTCTAAAGACCAGTGATTGTCCGCAGGAAATTGACTCCCCGCCGCACCAACAATTCGCTGGTGCCTACCCGCGATCCCGTCACCAGTTTTCCCGTACCGCGGTGCTTGTTTTCTTCTATGCTCACTTTTAGTCCGCCATCCGCCAGGCTGTTCACTACCACGAGGTCTGTAGTCAGGATGCCATCGCTTTCGTAGATGTTGATCTGGTCCGTGAAGATGGCGAAGCGCTCCAGGTTCACGGCTGTCTTGGACTCGTTGCGGACGTTGATTTCGCAATGGACCAGGGATCGGAAGGTTTCTGTGTCCCAGGTATTGGAGGGAACCCTGTCTTCCTTTTCTCCCCTGCAGCGGGGATCCAGCGCTGTTGGCATGGACAGGCAGAGAGAACCTCCGGTCTTGTCGCCGAACCAGGTCCTTGAAAGTATGAAAGGCAGGGTTTCCCCCAGGCTGGGTCCATTCTCAAGCTCGAAATGGATCACCGGAGGCAGCGCTACATTGAACCTGGCGTCCGCTCCGGGAAGAATGCGGATGATATTCCTGGACATGATGAGGTAGGGCAGTTCGCTCAGTCGGGGTCGCAACGCTACCCGGACGCCATGGGCGACCGCAAATTCGATCGGGGCCGATTCGGGCGGGTCGCAGGGTAGCGGGCCGCCGGATTCGGGTCTGAGTTCCTGAAACTCGACAGGAAAAAAGGCCATGCGCCATTCATCACCGTTCTTGCGCAGGTACGCATGGGAACCGTGCAGCCTCCACTGGTACCACTGTGCTTCTTCTGGTTCGAAATACTTCCACATGCTCCAATAATAGCATATTTCAAGTCAAATCAGGCTTCCATTCCTGGGCGTTAGCCCCGTATACTATTTTCTCGGCGTGCTTGTGCAGCGATGGAGCAGGGTTCAGGAATGAAGACGAGCTATCTGATGGAAAACGACGATGAGATCCGCCGCCTGGAAATCAAGACCGATGCGGCTGTCGTTGAGGGTTTTGCCTCAAGGGCCGGGTTGAGGCAGGGCATGCGCGTGGCTGACGTTTTTTGCGGTTCCGGCCTGACTACCTCAATACTTGCCGGTATCGTGGGAGATAGCGGATCCGCCGCCGGTTTCGACGCCTCAGCCGAACGAATTGCCTACGCACGTTCACATTATGGCAACGAAAGGACGCTTTTCCACCTGGCGGATGCCAGGGAACCCTTTGCAGTCCGTGGCGATTTCGATTTTGTCTGGGCACGATTTGCCCTGGAATACTTCCGTAAGGAAAGTTTTGATATAGTCCGCAATCTGTCGTCCTTGCTCAAGGAGGACGGTGTCCTGTGCCTGATCGATCTGGACCATAACTGCCTGAACCATTTCGGCATGGAAGAGCGGATGGAGAAGGCCCTTGAATCTGTCATTGGCCAACTCGAGGAAAAAGCCAATTTTGACCCCTACGCAGGTCGCAAGCTGTATTCCCACCTGTACAGGCTGGGTTTTCGGGGTATTCGGGTCGAGGCCGGCACCCACCACCTGATCTACGGAGCCCTGGGTGAGGCGGACCGTTTCAACTGGGTCAAAAAGATAGAGACGATTACGAGGAATACATCCACCGTGGTTCCCGGCTATGCATCGAACGGGGAGTTCCGGGACGATTTCATGCGCTTTTTTGAAGATCCGGGGCGCTTTACCTACACACCCATCATCGCCTGCTCGGGCCGGAAGCCACCCGAACTGTCTACATGAGGACAGTATCCTTCGAAGCCTTTTCACTGAGGATTTCCAGGAACACGCCGACAATGTGCTCGTCCAGGTGCTTGCCACAGGCGGCCATAATGGTAGATATGGCGTCCTCGCTGGTCATCGGCTCGCGGTAGTGGCGTTTTGCGGTTATGGCCTCGTAGAAGTCCGCGACGGCGATGATGCGCGAACCCAAGGGGATGTCCTCGCCACCCAGTCCGCCTGGATAGCCACTGCCGTCCATGCGTTCGTGGTGGGAGCCGGCGATCTCAGGAACCTCCCGGTAGATCCCCCTGAAATTGATCTGGTCCAGGATACGCCTGGTCTTGACTGCATGGGTCTTGATTTCTTCCCGCTCCCGGCCGGACAGGGGGCCGCTCTTCTTCAGGATGGAATCCTTGATACCTATCTTGCCGTAATCGTGGAGCTGGGAAGCCACCCGTACAGCCTCCGTATAGGCCTCGGGCAGGCCCATCTTGCGGCAAATTTCCATGGAGTACTCGGTAACCCGTTCTGAATGTCCGGCAGTCAGGCTGTCCCGGGCGTCGATGCTGGCGGCCAGCACCTGAAGGATGGACCTGAACTGGGATTCCCGTTCCTCTATCATCTGCGCGTTGTGGACGCTGATGCCGATCTCCGGAGCAATACCCATGATCAGATTCTTGTCGCTTTCCAGCAAGGGGCGTTTGCTTTTCACGTTATCCACGGCGAGCACGCCCAGGCACTCATCCTCATAAAGTATGGGACAGCAGATGAATGATTTGGAACCGATCCGCTTTATGAATTCCAGGCTCCGCTGGGACAGGTCTTCCATGATGCGGCCTACGTCGTTCACCAGGAAAGGGCGTTTTTCACGGTAGCAGAGCACGAAGACCCCCCGGGAATCTTGCCTGTCCAAGTGGAAGCGGGTCTTTTCGATATCATCGACCATCTCGGGGCTGTAGCCGTACCCTGCCTTGTATTCGAGGTTTTTTCTGTCGTCACTGACGAGCATGATGATGCCCCGGTCGTACTCGAGCCGGTTTTTTAATATCCCTATCACCTGTGTCAGCAGGGCATGTACCTGGTTGTGCTTGCTTATGATCCTGCCTATTTCATTTATCATCAGGACATGGTTGTAATTGAGGTTGGCGCTGTCCAGCAATTCCTCGGTAGTCGCCCGAACGTTGAACAGAGCGGCCTTGATTTCCTTTTTCTCGAAGATTTCCGCCAGGAGGGCGAGCAGTACTGGTAAGGATGCGCCGAATAGGGCGACAGGCAGGGACCAGGCCCAGGTTTCGGCAAAAAAGAGCATTGAAAGCCCTGCGACCGCGGGCAGGAGCGCAAAATTTCTCGCCTTTTTGAAACTTTCCGCGTTTGACTGCTTCCAGCTTATCGAGTACCTGCAGCAGGAACCGCCCTCGAAAATACACTCCCCGTGGGTGATTTTGGGCAAGCGCGCGTAGAACACGCTGACGATCGCTTCCAGATAACCGATGCGGTTTTCGCACTGGTATCGTTTTTGTTGCACCCCTTCCTTGGGAGTGACTACCACCTCGATTTCCGTGGCGCTGATCCTGCGGGACTCGAAACTGTCAGCCCTGGTATATTTACTGGCAATTTTTCCGATCAGCTTGTAGACGCTGGCCGGTTCTATGAAACCCAGAACCCAGCGGGCGGTTTTCCCGATGGCGTCCGGAGACGCCGTGTACCGTCCGGCCTCCCGGGCGATGTTGGGGTCTCCGCTCAGTTTGACCAGCCGTTCGTGGAAAAGGTCCACCTGGGCTTGGGTGAACCAGTGGCCCTCGTCCTCCACCTGGTAGGCTTCCATCCCCGAGTCCAAAAGCAGCTCGGTGACATTCACGAAACTGTATTTAGCCCTGACCAGCTGGAGGAAGGAGCTGATTATATTACTGTTGTAAAGTGGCGCGTTTTCAGTCGCCGGCGCGTTTGCTGTCGTTTCTGCCATGAAGGTCCCGTTTAAAGGTAGTGTCTATGGATCTGAAATAGATGTCCGAAAAACGCATATTAACTACCCAAAGGTTATATTCTTTTTCATGGGGGATCGAACGTGCATTCAGAAAGCCGGATGGATAGACCAATACCGGCATTTCCTCACCGGCGAAATGGGAGGCGAGCCCTCGCAGGGCTGCAGCCAGCTCCGCGGCGCTCAGGTTTTCCTGGTCCACCACGAATACGTGGAAACAGTTGGTAAGGTTGGACAGGTTCAATCCCAGGTCGCTGATCGATATGGTGATTATCGCCGAGAGGACTCCCTCGTGTTTAAGCGCGAATACCTGCCTGTCGCGGACAAAGCCGTGGCGCCTGTATTCCTCGTTCAGCAGATTCTCGCTAAAAAGGTCGGGAGAAAGGTTGAGGGCTTCAAGGCTTAGCCCCCCGGATTCCTGTTCGTAGGCCTGTGTCAGTTCCAGAAGGTCCTCGCGTCCGGCGGGGAGCACCTGGCTGGATGCCGGCCGTGCCGGCCTGTCCGCAATCAGGGGTTCGAGGTCTGCAAGGTGGGTGTACGCAAAGGTATCGACGGAAGAGGCCTTGGGATTGGCCATGTCCCGGACGACCCCGCCAAAGACCCTGCTGGGAAAGTGGTTCTCGTCGCGGTAATAGCACATGATGTAGTTCATGTGCGTCGAGGGATGCAGGTAGAAACCCAGAATGTATTGGCCTATGTGGTCCAGGACGGCCACTCCCGCCAAACCATACCCGCTACGGGCGGCGGCGTGGTGGTGGATCATCCAGGTTTTCGCGTTGCTTCGTATCATCGACATATGGCCGAACAGCACACCCCGGTCCTGGAAGATGAAATGCCGGGCAATGGCCGGACTTTTCAGGTACAGCTTTTCGTAGGTTTTCTTGAATTCTTCCTTGTAAGCCTGAATGGACAGGTACTTCGAGGGATAGATGAAGCCGGACTCGAAGAAAAAGCGCCATAATTCTTCCATATCCACCTGGTTGCACACCCGCATGCGCTTGTCGGCGTTTTGGTGGAGCAGGGCCGAAAGGCTTGCCTGGTTTTCGATGGACATATCCAGGAACACCACGCCGCACTGCACCAGGGCTTCGCCGCTGTCTCTCTGAATCACATTGCGGTACAACACCTGAGCCAGGCATTCAAGGACGAAATGGTTGCCTATGCTGACCGAGAGCTCGGGGATGATGAGTCCTGGCAATAGCATCGAATTGTGGAGGAATTCTTCCGTGGCAAAACCGGAGCTGGAAATGTCAGTGGCCTGGAGATACACGCGTTTGCCGGTAAGGGGATGGGAAAAGCTTACATTCGGAGCCGGAGCGAGGGCATGACGTTGGTTGCGGACTCCCCTGGCGGTGAATCGCCTGAGGTTGTTGAAATTCGGTGCAAGCACAATGGTGCTGCACGCGTCGGCAATGTCGGACCTGGTTATGAGACAATTGCCTGAAAAAAGGCTCCGGCCATTCTTTTCCAGATTCAGTACAACGGGTACGTCCGGGTTTATCCAGACCATGGAACGGACGGAATCTCCGGTAAGCCCGATGCGGCAGGACACCGCGTTGAAATCGGCCAGCCTCCCCGAGAGGACCACACCATTCTGGAGTATGGAAACGTCTACGGACTCGCATTCATGGCGTTTTATTTTTCGCAGGCTCTTTTCATGGCCAAAATCGGGAATCCTGAAAACTATGCCGTTTTCGTCCAGGTGTGTGACCTCCGCCTTCACCCGGAAGAGATCGTGTCCGTTGCTTAGCAGAAAACTGTCAAAAGCATAATTCTCAAGGTGTTGCTTTTTTATGCCAGGCTGCATCCAGCGGCATTCCAGGGTCTGGTCCTTGCAGGGTAGGGGAAAGGCCTGCAATGAAAGGGTCTGGTCGTATTTAAGCTGGCGGAAGTTTGCGAAAATCGTTCCTTCGCGGAAATTGACGAAATTGAGGAGGTTGAGAATTTCCTTGCGCTTTACCCTTTTACCCTCGTTTTGAGGGGAAATCGCCTCCGGAAGGGGTATGATGGAGGATTTATTCTCAATTTCCAGATTGATATCAACCATAGCTAGCTTATCGGAATTGTATCATGCCTTGTGTATGGACGGGGATACCGGTTTGAACTATTTTTTTCCTTTCAGGCGTATTCGGAAGTTCCCAGCTCCCTTTTCGCTTCCCGCATCAGGTCGTACGCCCGGGCCGCTACGCGGAGGTCCGCAGCGGAGGGGTCTCCCGGCGCATTGGCTGCTGCAAAAACTACCCGAGCCTTCCTGAGCGTCGCAGCCGGATCGCCCGGCACCTCAGCCAGGTCCACCGCGATCCTTCCGCCGACTGCAACTGAGCCGCCCGGCGCTCTGGCCGTGTCGTATTGCACCAGGGACGCCGCGTAGGGACCCAGCGACGCCAGGTGGGCTTTTTCGTGCCCCCGCACTTCGCGGTCCCGGGCCAGAGCCTCCGGAGTGAAATGGGTTTCCTGGCCGGTTTTGGGACTCCCAGCGGAATGGTCCTGCTGGCGGTTTCCAAGCTTGACGACTATTACCGTCCCGCCTGTAGGGAGAATGGGAACCTGTCCTGCCCAATCGTACACGATACGCATGGTTGTTGTCTAAAGTATAGCTGAAAGGAGCCATAAGGCAAAGGGCGAAGAAACCATCGGTGTTTGACGCAGAGGTTGCGGTGTTGGGCATCAATCCAAGGTAAGCTCCAAAGCAATACCTGCAGACCATCCGTCATCCAGATCCCAGGAAAAATGGCAGGGCAGCCTCAGCTCCCCTGTGACGGACGATTTGCTGCCGGCTCCACCGGCCGCACCAAACCGCCCAAGGTTGAAGGAGACTTCAACGGAACCGTTGGCCGAAGCGATTTCCGGATCCGGTATCGCGATGCCCAATTCCACAGCGGCAGTTGCCAGTATCGACGTGCCGAAGGCGGCGTAGAAGGAAGCCCTGACCGGGATCTCATCGGTTATGGTGCCATCGGGCAACCAGGTTCTTGTAAGGCCCGAATCCGCTGATAACGAGAAAGGGAAACCCGGATACCAGGAAAAGCCCAGACCCGGTCTCAGACTCAGGCTTTCGCTCCCGTCTGCCCACTGCATCCAGGCCAGATCTGCCCCCGGTTTGACCAGGAATTCGCCAGCCAGGAAAGAGGCTCCCAAGTCCGCACCCAGCTCGTTCCATCCACTCCCGCCGGATTGCCAGGAGAGCCGGGGTTCGAAGGAGACCGAAAAGTCGAAGCTGTTGAATACGAAGGCAAGTCCGGCACCGGTGGAGTAAAGGGGAATGCTATCGATGGTTGTTTGTACGCTTGAAGTGGGGTAGGGACTCTCAACCTTACCGTAGAATTTCAGCAGATTGCTGAGCGGACCCGTCAGGGCAGAAAGTTCGGCACTGGCAAGAATGTCGCCGTAGAAACCGTCAGAAGCCTTGACCGCCGTTCCAGGGCTTGCAGCTTCGAAGTACCAGGCCGCTGAACCTTCTCCCGCATAGCGTGCCGAGAAAACCCTGCCGAAGAATTCATCGCCTATCGCGGTCTTTGCCTCAAGTACTGGACCCGATGCCGTCGACCAGGCGGATCCCGTCGCAGCCGTGATTTCCAGACCGGAAAGTCCAGGTACGACAAAGAGGGACGCTGAAATGAGGCAGATCGCATGGATGGAAATGGTATGGGCAGCTACATGTTTGCAGGTCATGGTATGCGTATCCTCCGTTCAAGTTCGCGTTCGATACGTTCCATTGTGCTCCCGGAAGCTGCGTATTCGATGACCAGCGAGCAAATGCGGGATTGAGCCAGGCCGGAGGCCTTTCCGCGGGCGAAAAGGGAGACCAGCGAGCCGAAGCGTTCCCGGGGAATCCTGCTCAATACCAGGGCTGTCGTCAATTTTTGCCTATCCTCCGTTTCCAGTTGGAAACGTGAGTGGATGGCCAGCATGGTCGATAGCGCGGAAAGCACCCTTTGGACCTTTGGTAACGGGGTTTTTAGATCCGCCAGTTCTGCGGTGGCATCCAGGGCCGCGGAAAAGTCCCCTCCCGCGAGGCCAGCCCTGAAGAGCAGGCTTGCCTCGGCCGCCAGTCCGTCGGCATCCCCCACAGGGAAAAGTCCCCGTTCGTTCAAAAGACGCGCTATGGACTGGAGCCGTCTGGTCTCATCCCTGAGCGCCGCGAGCAACTTTTCCGCCGGAATACGTTTTTGCGAGCCCTCTACAAGACGGTCCATGAGCAAGCCTTCACCCAAGCCGGAAAACCCCAGGTTCAAGGCGAGCAGTTCCACTTCGTTTTCGATGGAGCCGTATTTTTTGGCTTCCTCCACACCGTCGAACCAAGCCGATAGCGTTTTTTTGGCCATTCCGGAACCAGGATTCTGGGCTTGCAAGACGATGGCAGGGAAAAAGAAATCAATGAGTAGGATTGCGATCAGGCAAGCAAGAAAAGCCGATGTGTGATTGGCGGGTTTGCGTGGCGTACTTACCTCGATTCCGGATCCGCATCCAGTAGTATTTCATGGGGCGCCCCGTTCTGCTCCGGTCCCTGCCCCTCCTGATCATCATTTTGACCGTTCTGCGGCAGGGCGTCTGATTTGTTGTTTTGCCCGGCTTTTCCTTTTGGACCAAGCTCCTTGATGGCTTTGCCCGACATCCTGTTCTTTTGCTCCGAGTCCCATTTCCGGCCTTTGGCCAGTTCCTTCAAGGCAGCGAGTTCATTCTTCTTGCCCTTTTCCATAGCGGCGCGCTGTCCCAATACCGCCCGCGTTTCCTGGGCGGAAACCCCGAAACGCAGCGATTTTTCGGCATCCATGGCCAATTCGAGCGCAAACCCCACGGCTTCGGCGGGTTCGAGGCTTGCCCAGAATTGCCCGCCCGCAACCTGTGCGATCCTGAGCGCCAAAGGAGAGGGCGTCAAGGGCTTATCCGCAAGTGCTTCGGCATACAGCTGTTCAAAATTCCTTTCCCATTCTGCCGATTGCCGCGTAGTGGTTTGCGTCATTTTCTGCGTCGCGTCCTGCGCGGAGAGCGGTAAGAGGGCGATGGCGCCAAGGGCAGCGGTCATACAGAATGTCTTTGTCCCGTTCATTGCGGTTCGGTATCCCATGGTCAATCCTTTTTTTCCGGCCTATAGGCGAAGGAGACTGCTCGCCCCACCAAAACCATCGTCGACTTTTTCCGGAATCGACGGATCCGGAATCCATACCTCACCATCTATTACAAAATTATACGAATAAAGCGACCCTTTCCTTAAGGTCACCTTCAATTCCCAAGGACCATCCTGAGAAACCCGAGTGAGCGCGTATCCGCTGGTTTCCCAATTGGTAAAATTGGCGGCGAGCTCCACCGTCCGCGCTTCCGGGGCGTCCAGCACGAAGCGGACCTTCACGGTGTCCGTTTCGTGGAAGCCGAGCCCGATGCCCAACCCGACGGCTACCAGGAGTAAGGCTGCTGCGGCAACTCCTATCCGTACAAGCCTGAACGTGGGGGGTGCGGATGGATGCGTGCGCTTTTGGTCCGACCCGGACTCCCGGGCAGCGATGCGCGCCATGACGTTGTCTGTAAAAATCGTATCCGTATCCGTAACGTGCATCGTTCCCTCATCCCGCATCAATAGGGGAAGGAGCGCGTTGAAGCGCCGCGCGCAAGCCGGACACTCCGATAAGTGGGCGTGAAATGCGGAAAGATCGGCAGCGCCGATGTTTTGGCCATTTTCCCAGGCATCCACCAGGGTGCGGACGTTCGTGCAATCCATCATTATCGGATACCCCCTGGGTCCGTCTGCGGTTGCGGGTTTTCGAGCAATTCGCGAAGCTGCTTGCGGGCGCGGAAAAGCCTGGATTTTACCGCTTCCTCACCCAGACCCAGAACGCGCGCAGTTTCTGCGACGGACAGTTCGGCAAAGTAATACAGTTCGACCGGTCCCCTTTGTTCCGAGGGTAGGGATGCGACGGCCTTACGCAGGGCTGCAGCTTCCAGGCGGCGGAGGGCTTCATCCGCCGGGTCTTCCGCGACCGAGGCTTCGGCTTCGCGTTCGGCTGCGCTGATCCGGGCCTTTTCCGTGGCAAAGCGCAGCAGCCTGGTCCTTGTCCGGTTCGCCGCGATGGAAAAAAGCCAGACCGGGAAGCTCTGCCCCAGGCGAAAGGTCCGCAGCGATCGGTACACCCGCAGAAAGATATCCTGGGCCGTGTCCTCCGCCTCCTCCTGTGAACCCAGACGGGAGCGGCAGAAACGCCTGACCCGCTCCCCATACCGCTCCACTATGGACCGGAACGCGGCCTGGTCTCCGGCGAGTACGCGGTGGATGGCTGCAAGATCGTCAAAGTCGGGTTCCCCATTCACACAGGCCAGTATAGCACAGGGCGACGAATCAGACCTGTCAGGAAAAATTTTGGCCAAAGCTGCAACCGGAAACGTACAGGTGGGGTATCCAATGCATCAACCGTGTTGCAACGGTTCATGGAGGTTTTATGAAAATTCGCGTTTCAATGATCTTATTGGCCGTAGCGGCCCTCTTTATGGTTTTGGGCTGCGATGCCCTGTTCCCGGCCGATGGTGCTAAGACGAACGTTGTCTTCAACCTGACCGACGCACCCGTCGACTCGGCGGATATCCAGAGCGTCTTCGTGAAATTCGGCGGCCTGCAGATCAACGAATCCTCTGGGGATGGCGAAGGTTCGTGGATCGATGTACCCATCGACACCGAGCTGGAATATGATCTGCTCAGCCTGACGGGTGGCACGGCGGCACTCCTTGGCAATGTAAGCCTTACCGCAGGCACCCAGGTGAACCAGATCCGCTTCCTCGAACCGACGATTGAAGTTGTCGAGACCGCGTATCCCACTGACAGGCTCGATTGTAGTCTCGCTTCGGCTACGGGTCTCAAGATCGTCAATGCCTTCGACGTGCCCCTTACCGGAACCCTTACCCTGACCGTGGACTTTGACGTGCGCAAATCACTCATCGTGACCGGTGGAAACGGGCAGGGCGGACAGGGTACCGATGCGACCTATCGCATGAAACCGGTGCTTCGCGCGGTGGTGGACAACGAGGCCGGGCAGATCTCCGGTTCGATCCCCGAGGGCTATGCTGTCTATGCTTATACGGACGGCACGTACCCTGACCCTGATACCGAGTCGACTGCTGATGTGGATGGGGTCGTGTTCGGCAATTCCGTAACCAGCGCCAAGGCGGTGGAAGGCGAAGGGGATGCGGCTGGCACCTGGCACTATAAGCTGGCCTTCCTGGAAGCCGGAACCTACGACCTGGTCGTGGTGGACCTGAACGCCGATCCCGATGTCGTGGACAGCATTACCTATGTTGATGTCGACGTCACAAGCGGAGACACGACGATCCAGGATATCGTGGCGATTGAAGTTCTTGTGGAGACGCTCTAAGGGATTGAACACGGTTAATTAACTTGAATGGGCGCTGTCGGGGATGAAACCCGGCTGCGCCTTTTTTTAATCGGCGCAATCATAAGTCCGACAGGCTCCAAGCAGGTTCGGCTGGATTTCCAATGCCGTATTGTCCGGATTATTTGTCCCTACATGGTTTTATTTAAACAGTTGGTAGGACATTTCCCTATGCAACATGGTTTTTAAAAGGTACTGAATTAATTTTTTTGTCTTGCCGCACTTTCCACAAATCCAATTTTAATTGCATATTCATCCAACTCTCAGCGGAGGTATCTGTCGCCGTTGCTATTCTAACCGCCATTTCTGGAGTTAAATCACTTTTTCCATGTACAAGCTCTGAGAGTGTTTTTCTGGATACGCCTAGATTATTTGCAGCTTCAGTTATTGAAATCTTTAATTCTTTAATAACATCCTCAAGTAAAACCTCGCCAGGGTGTGCAGGTTTTCTTGTATCCATGTTATTCCCTCCTAGCGATAATCTTCGTAGTTAACCAGTATTACATCTTGATCAATAAACTCAAATGTAATACGCCAATTTCCATTGACAGATACTGCCCACCGGCCTTTGTCTTTTCCGATTAGTGGATGTAATTGATATCCAGGTAAATTCATGTCATCTATTTGTACTGAAGCATCAAGCCGATCAAGAATACGTCCAAGTTTTCCTGCATGTTCAGGTATTATGCCCTTTTTACTACCAGTATGAAAAAAGTCCTCTACGCCTTTATGCCTAAAACTTTTTATCATGTTAATAATGTAACCCCATAGGTTACATCTGTCAATGCGTAAGAAAACATGCGGTGACTGACGATGTGCACCTAGAGTAGATTGTCCGGTCTCCTGTAAAGTAGATTGTCCGCCTTTTTTTCTTGCACATTCCGGTGAGCTGTGTTATACTATTTTTGGGAACGTTCCCAAAATATGATGAAGCCCAAGATCAACATCCATGAAGTCGCCCGTCTCGCGGGGGTTTCAAAAAGCACCGTCTCCCGGGTGGTCTCCGACAAGGGCGGCTCGGTCAGCGCCAAGGCCCTGCAGGCGGTCAACGACGCCATCCGGGAATTGGGGTATACCCGCAACATCGCGGCTGCGGGCTTGCGCAACGCGCGCAGTTACCTTGCCCTGTTGGTGGTGCCGGACATAGCCAATCCGTTCTGGTCGGAAATCGCCCGGGCGGTGCAGGACAGGCTGGAGCCCGAGGGCTACTCGGTGGTGGTTGGCAACACCGACTGGCGGGAGGATCGGGAACTCGCCTACCTGAATCAGTTCAGGACGGGCCGCTTCGACGGTCTCATCATCAACAGCGTCACCGACGATCTCGACCTCATACTGGAGACGGGCATGCCCGCAGTGCTCATCGGGGAACGGAGTGAGACCCTGCGGGTGGATACGGTGGGTTCGGCCACCTACCAGGGTGCCACTTTGGCCCTGCAATACCTCTACGACGCGGGACACCGGCGCATCGCCCTGGTGACAAGCGCCAGTGGCAGTGAACGCTTCCTTTCCCGCCGTCTCACCGCCTACAACGATTTTATCAGACTCAAAGGACTCCCGGATGATCCGGACCTGGTTTTTACCGCCCACCTGTCTGCGGAGGGGGGTGAAAAATTGGCCCATGACATTTTGGCGGTATCTGACCGCTGGGAGCGGATCAGCGCTTTCTTTTGCGGCAACGATATCCTCGCCATTTCCCTGCAGAATTCCCTGCGCGCGGCCGGAGTGGTCCCGGGCAAGGACATTTCGATCATCGGCATGGACGACATTCCTGCGGCCGCGCTCACCTGGCCTGCGCTTACTACCATACGCAAGCCCCGGGCGCTGATGGGTGCAATGGCGGCGGAACTGTTATTGAAACGCATCGGAGCGCCCGAGCAGGCGCCCGAACAACATCTCTATCCCGGCACGCTGGTCATCCGCGACAGCGTTGTCGACATAAGGAATTGACCCATGATGTCGAGAAAGGAACTTTTGGCCAAACGGGAACTCTACGGATCCAAGGCGCGTGGCTGCCTGGCTGGTCTCGGCGTCGGGGATGCATTGGGAGACACGGGAAGGAATCAGGAGTACCGGGCGAGATACGGGGTCATCTCCAATATGTACGCCGACGCCAAGAGTACCGACGATACGGAGTTCGGCATACTCACCGCCTGCTGCCTCATAGACAACGGCGGAAAGATCGATAACGACGCGGTATTGAAGGCTTGGAAAAAATATATACTGGATAGGGGCGGGGCGAAAAAGCGCGCCGGCCGTCCGCTATACGGAGCGATAGAGAATATCGGCAGGGGCATGACGCCACCCGAATCAGGGCGGTACAACGTGTTCAATACCGACGACGGCGCGGCCATGCGGATCAGTCCGGTGGGCATATTCCGGGCAGGCGATCCCGAAGGCGCTGCGAGGCTTGCGGCCATCGACGCCTGCATCAGTCACGACAACGACGGCATCTGGGCAGCCCAGGCCATCGCCGCGAGCATTGCGGTTGCCATGGCGGACGGGACGGTGGACGAGATAATCAAGGCGGGTTTGAGGGTTCTTCCCGAGGGTTCCTGGATGGCCAGGAGCATGGGTATCGCCATGGGCATCTGCGATGAAAAGCCGGACATCGAGGTGGCTTTCGAGGATTTGCACGCCAAGCTCTGGACACCGGAACACGCGACCGCAGCCGAGGCCATACCCCAGGTATATGCGATTTTCAGGCTGACCGGTGGTGATTTCAGACGCGGCCTCCTTTGGAGCGCCAACTTCGGCCGGGATGCCGACACCATCTGCGGCCTCGTCTGTTCCCTCGCAGGCGCCCTTCACGGCATCGAAGCCATACCGGCGCCCTGGGTCAGACAGATCCGGCATGCCTCCGGCGTCTGCCTCGACTTCAGCACAGGCTACGACCTGTTGGAACTCGCCGACCAATTGGTCGACCTGTCGTACCGGAGTTGACATGACCGGAAGATCCGCTGCCATCCAGGCCTTGCTGAATCCCTGCAGTGTCGTCCACGTGGGCGCCTCGGAGACGGGCCTGTACCCGGCGGGGATTTTTGGGAGTCTGGCTGCATCGGACATAGAACTTTTTGCAGTCAATCCCAATCGCGAATCGGTTTTCGGACGTCACTGCTACCAGTCAATCCGCGATTTGCCCCTCGTTCCAGACCTCGCGATGATCACCGTCGACCGCCGACGCGTAGGGGCGGTCCTGGCCGATTGCGCTGACGCGGGAATCAAGTCAGCCGTCGTCGTGTCATCGGGCTTCGCAGAGGCGGGCGGCGAGGGCGCAGCCTTTCAGAAAGAGCTGGAATCCTTCTCTTCGTCCCATGCGGTGTCCCATGATAGCCCCATTCTGATTTTGGGACCGAATTGCGCCGGTTTCGCGAATGTCCCCCGCAAGCTCATCGCGACGCGTCTGGCGGGAATGTGCCGCGTCGGGGGAATCTCCTTCGTATCCCAGAGCGGCGCCCTCATGATGGCCCTGCACGGAAGTTTCGCCGCCAAGGGTGCGGGTCTGCGCTATCTGGTGTCGGTAGGAAATCAGCTCGACCTCAGCGCAGAGGACCTGCTCACCTTTTTTGCCGATGATCCTGGTACCCGGGTTTCAGCGGCTTTTCTTGAAAGTGTCAAGGACGGGCGGGCCTTCATCCGCGCCCTGGAATCCAACCTGCGCGCGAACAAGCCTGTGGTGCTCGTCAAGGCTGGACGGACGGATACCGGCAGCGCCCTTGCCGCGACCCATACCGCCGCCGCTGCCGGGGCGTCGAGGGTGTTCGAGGCCGTCTGTGCCCAGTACGGCGCCATCCTCGTGGACGACATCGACGATCTGGTTTCCACCGCTTTGCTTTTCGATTCCCTCGGTGCCGCACCCTGCCGACGCATCGCCTGGATTACCCAGTCCGGCGGCCTCGGCTCCTTGCTGGGCGACCACGCCCACCTGGCCGGCATGACACTGCTGCCCTTTTCAGGGGACCTGCAGAAGGTCTTGCGGGAGCGGGAACTGGTACCCGAATACCAAACCATACTCAACCCCGTGGACCTTCGCGGCGAATCCATGCGGGGTACCGTCATCCGGGAAAGCCTTGAACCCTTTGCCCAATCTGGCGAGGTGGACTGTATCGGCATCCTGTTCGCGAAAAGTCCCTACCGCCCCATCGAAGCCGAAACCGCCCGGACCCTCGCCGTACTCCGCGAAGAATACGGCAAGCCCATCGTCGTGGTGTGGGTAGGGAATACGCAGGCCTCGTATCTGGAGGGAGCGGTACCGGATCCTTCTTCCGGAGGCGCTGCCCCGGTATCGGCCATCGATCTCCTGCGCGGAACCGGCATCCCCGTTTTCTTCCAGGCCGGGGAAGTGGTTCGCGCATTGTCACGGGTTGTCCGTTATCGTGAGTTCCGATGCGCTTGGTTGGCAGGGCAGGAGGGTGCACATGCTGCCCTATGACGAGACGCGCCGTTTGCTTGCTGCGTACGGCATTCCGCTTGTCGGGGGTTCCCTCGTCAGGTCTGTGGAGGAAGCCGGAGCAGCTGCGGAACAATATATCGGCCGCGACGGCGTCGGAGCCGGTCACGGGGCCTGCGCGGTCAAGCTGATTTCCGCCCTGCATACCCACAAGAGCGACAAGGGCTTCGTCGCTTTGGGGCTGCGGAACAGGCAGGAAGTCGAGGCTGCCTGCCGCGACATGCTCGCCCGTTTGGAACCGGATGAAGGCTTCGAGGGCCTGCTCGTGCAGCCCATGATACGCTTTGACCGGGAATTGATCCTGGGCGCCCAGATCGACGGGCAGTTCGGACCCATCGTAGCCTTCGGTCCAGGGGGCGTCCTTGTGGATCTGCTCGGCGGAGTCGACTTCCTGGCAGCGCCTTTTTCCCGTGCCGAGGCCGTGGCCTTCATCGGCCGCAACGCGGTCTTGCCCCTCTTGGGCAGTTTCCGCGGTACCGCCGCCGCCAAGCTCGATGCGCTCGCGGGCTACCTAGTTTCCATGGGTTTCCTCATCTCGGAAAACGCCGATCGCATCGTCTCGGTGGACATCAATCCCCTTGTAGTTGTATCCCCGGACGGAACTCTGGTCGCCCTCGATTTTCGGGCGGAAGGCAGGAGTGCATGACAATCGATACTTCGATTTCCCGGGGATCCGACGAGGGCATCGTCCTGGCCGGGTATCCCCTGACGGACCTTATGCGGCACGCCACCTTCAGCGAAATCGCCTTCCTCCTCCTGGCAGGCCGCAAACCGACAGCCGCAGAAGCGCGCATGACCGACTCGATCCTTGTCGGCTGTTCGGACCACGGCCTCAATGCTCCCTCGACCCACGTCGCGCGGGCCAGCGCCAGTTGCGGCGTTCCCCTGGCCACGGCAGTCGCCACCGGGATCGCCAGCATTGGCACCCACCATGGTGGCGCGGGGGAAGAGTGCGCGAGAGCGCTGCAGGAAGGGCTGCTTTCTTGGGAGGGTGCGGGCGAGGGCGATGGTGACCTTGTGCGGATTGCCGATCACCTTCTGGACGACTGGCTTGGACTGGGACGCAACCTTCCCGGCTACGGCCACCGGGTGTACAAGGACGCGGACCCGCGTGCTGTACTCCTGCTCGGAATGGCTGAGGAACTGAAGCTTTCCGGCAGGCATTGTGACTTGGCCCGGGTCCTGGAAACCCGGCTCGAAGTGCGCAAGGGGAAACGCCTCGTGCTCAATGTAGACGGAGCCCAGGCGGCGATACTCTCCGATCTGGGAGTTCCGTGGAACAGGGTGCAGCCATTTTTCATCATCGGCCGCAGTCTGGGGCTCTGCGCCCAGGTGCTGGAGGAACTCGGAAGCAACCAAGCCCTGGGCTACGTGAAGGCGAGCCCTGCCGCCCATAATTATATCGGACCCGATTCACGGGAATGGAGCGCGCCATGAGCAGACCAAAGGGAATCCCCATCATAAAGACCATCGCTCCCTACACGCCGCTGTATTTGATGCTTCTTCCCGCCCTGATCTACCTGACCGTGTTCAGCTATGTTCCCATGTGGGGTGCCCGGCTGGCCTTCATGGATTTTTCCTTCATGGGCAAACATACTTTCGTGGGCTTCAAACATTTTGCGACCCTGTTCAGCTCCACGGCTTTCGGTGCGGTGATCGCGAATACCATCATTATTTCCGCGATGAAGATCTTCATCAATTTTCCCATGCCCATAATCCTGGCTCTCATGCTTGCCGAGGTCCGGTCCAGGCGTTTCGCCAGGCTCATCCAATCGGTGATTTACCTGCCCCACTTCCTTTCCTGGGTGGTCATCGCCGGCATTTTCATCAACCTCCTTGCACTTGAGGAAGGCGCCGTCAACCGTATCCTCGTGTTTTTCGGGGGCACCCAGTTTCCGTTCCTGACCCAGGGCACGAGCATACGCTGGGTCTTTGTGTTTTCCGAAATGTGGCGCAGCATAGGCTGGGATTCCCTGCTCTTCATCGCCGCGATAATGCGCATCGACGTCGAGGTATTCGAGGCCGCCATAGTTGACGGTGCGGGCACCTTCCGCAGGATTTTCTCCATCACCCTTCCGGCCATCCTTCCCACGATAGTCACCGTGTTCATCCTCAACCTGGGCTTCTTCATGAACGCCGGCTTCGATCAGGTATTCAATCTGATGAACGACGCGGTGCTTTCCAAGGTGGATATCCTGGACACCTACGTCTACCGCCTGGGACTCCAGAACGGGGAATTCTCCTACGCCACCGCAGCGGGCTTGTTCAAGGGTGTCATCGGTCTGTTCCTGATTTTCGGCACCCATTTCGGGTCCAAGCGCCTTACGGGGAAGGGGGTCTGGTGATGCGCAAACCCGTTGTCTTCCACCCGGCGAGGAGCTTTGGTATCGGCACCTTGCTTAATTACCTGCTACTCGCCCTGCTCGGTTTCATGACCTTCTTTCCGCTCTACAACATACTCGTGGTCTCGCTAACGGGTCCGGCCAAAATCGCAGCTGCCAATGGACTCTCGGTTATCCCCCACGATTTTTCCTTCGCCACCTACATCACCCTGGTGCAGATTCCCAAGGTTGCGAAGGGATTGTTCAACAGCCTGTACATTACCGCCGCCGGGGTACTGATCAACATGGTCCTGACCTGCCTGGCCGCCTACGCCCTCTCGCGTCCAAAATTGCCCGGGAAGCCCTTCTTCATGGTATTCATCCTCATCACGATGATATTCGAGGGCGGGCTCATTCCGGATTTCCTGCTGATGAAGAACCTGCACCTGCTGAACAATTACTATTCCGTGATCCTGTACAAGGCGGTGAACGCCTATTACCTCATCATCATGATACGGTTTTTCGAGGAGGTCCCCCTGTCGCTCATCGAGGCCGGCAAGATGGACGGGGTGACGGAAACGCGCACCCTGGTGAGCATAGTCCTGCCCGTGAGCAAGGCCGGCGTCGCGACGGTTTCCCTCTTCTACGCGGTGTTCCACTGGAACGAATATTTCCGGGCCATGATCTACCTCACCAACCCCGACAAATGGCCGTTGCAGGTGGTCCTGCGGGAACTTATCGTTTCCGGTGACAAGGCAGCCTTCATAGGCGCACTCAACTACCTCAAGTACGAGGTGGGTGCGGCACAGGTGGATATGAAGGCCCTCAAGGCCGGAGTCATCATTCTTGCGGTCCTTCCCATACTGTTCCTGTATCCCATATTGCTCAGGTATTTCTCCAAGGGCGCCCTCTCGGGGGCGGTCAAGGAATAATTTTCCAGGAGGTTTTGTATGAAGAAAGCGTCTGTGCTCGTGATCGTCCTGCTGGCGATCCTCGTGCCGTCTTTCACGTTCGCTGAAGGAGCGGCTGATTCAAAAACGGCGACGCCGGAAATCCGCGTCATCTCTAAGGATTTCTATCCCACAGATCCGGACAATCTTGCCCACATCGCCAACATCCAGGCAGCCTTCAAGGCCAAGACAGGCCTGGACGTCAAGATCACCCTGCTCAACGCTCCCGAGGGCAGCTATCCCGAGAAGCTTAACCTGATGCTCCTGTCCGGCGACGTGCCCGACATCATCTACTTCCAGGGCAATGACGAGACCATCGCCAACCAGGGTATGCTCGCGGATCTGCGACCCTACGTCGCGAAATCCGAATGGTTCAAGAAAGCCATGCTTCCCTTCAACGACAAGCGCCTGGCCAACTATCCCTACATCGTCTGGCTCGCTCCTCCGAGGCTGAACACTCCCGCCATCCGCAGCGACTGGTTTGCCAAATGGGGCGGCAAGGTTCCCAACACGGTGGACGACTACTACGCCATGCTCAAGGCCTTTGTCACCAACGACTACGACGGAAACGGCAAGGTCGATTCCATGGGACTTACAGATACGGGCAACACGAACCGTATGGATTTCCTGTTCAACCATGCTTTCGGCCTGACCACCACCTGGCTCAGGGACGGCTCGGGCAAGTTCGTATACAGCAAGGTAAGCGAGTTCGAGAAGAACAAGCTCGCCTTCTACCAGAAGCTCTATAAGGAAGGCATTCTGGACAAGGATTACATCACTACCAAGTGGGACGGGATGGAGGACAAGCTCTACACCGCCAAGATCGGCATGGTGGTGGGGACCCCCGGACTCGTCATGGACATCTACGAGACCAAGATGGCCAAGGCCGGCAAGGGTGACGAATACCTGGTAATCTGTCCGCCCGCGAAAGGTGTCGCCCAGGGCTTTACCGTGGACGTGTCCAAGGAATCCCGGGGCTACGCCATATCCGCAGGCTCGAAGAATAAGGACCTTGCCTGGAAGCTTCTGGACTTCATGGCTTCAGACGAGGGTCAATACCTGGACCGCCTTGGTCTTGAGGGCATCCACCATGTGAAGAAGGACGGCAAGGTTGTGCTCACCGATAAATTCGGCAGCTGGTACCCCCGCTTCAGCGAGGTAGTCGGTTGGAAGGGACCTGTAGACGTGCTGGGCAAGGGCGGAAAGGAATCGCTGGCGATGGCAGTGAAATATGCCACCGTCGAGGACATCAACTTCGTCGTCCCCAAGGACCTTGCACCTGCGTGGGACGCCTGCAACAACGTCTACAAGGAATGGTCCTTCAAGTTCATCTCCGGCGAATACGGCATGGACAAGTTCGCTGACTTCTCCAAGGCCTGGTACGCCGCCGGTGGCGACAAGGTTACGGAGTACGCCAACAAGACCCTGAAGTAATCTTTCGTTTTTTGTGTGACGCCGGGGTCTGGTCCCAAGGGTGAAATACCCAACGGGATCCTGGCCCCGGTGTTTTTTCCAATACCGCACCTACGGAGCCCACATGGCCATCCCCCGGAATTACCTGGAAAAACTGTACGCAGGCGTCCTCGGCAAATGCATCGGCATAAGGATAGGCGCGCCGGTCGAACCGACCATCTGGACCTACGAGCGTATCCGGAAAACCTACGGCGACATCCGGTCCTACATCAAGGACTACAAGACCTTCGCCGCCGACGACGACTTCAACGGCCCGGCCTTCTTCATCCGCGCCCTCACCGACTACGGCAAGGACGGCGACATCGGGGCCGAGGATATCGGCAAGTCCTGGCTCAACTATACCCGCGAGGAAAAGGGCTTCTACTGGTGGGGCGGCTACGGCCGCAGCACGGAACATACAGCGTACCTTAACCTTGCCTCGGGCATGAAGGCCCCCGAGTCAGGTTCCATCGCCACCAACGGCGCGGCCATAGCCGAGCAGATCGGCGGCCAGATTTTTGTGGACACCTGGGGCTTGGTCTTCCCTGCCGATATCGAAAAGGCCGCCCACTATGGCGGCATGGCCGCCAGCGTCTCCCACGACGGCAACGGGCTCTATGGTGGACGCTTTATCGCCGCCGCCATCTCCAAGGCCTTCGAGACCGCAGATATCAAGGTCATCATCGACTCTGCCCTGTCAACCATCCCCGCCGATTCCGAGTACGCCCGGGTGGTCAAGGCCGTTGTCGCCTTCCATGACAAAAAGCCCGAGGATTTCCGCGCCTGTATGGATTTCCTCATTTCCGACTTCGGCTACGACCGCTATCCGGGCGTCTGCCACATCATCCCCAACGCGGGGGTCTGCATCCTGTCGCTGCTGTACGGGCAAGGCGACCTTTCGAGGACCGTCGAGATCGCCACCATGTGCGGCTGGGACACCGACTGCAACGCGGGAAACGTCGGCACGATAACCGGTGTTGCCGGCGGGCTCTCTGGCGTGGCAGAACGCTACCGAGCGCCGATGAACGACTTCTTCGCCTGTTCCAGCATTGCCGGTTCCCTCAACATCGTCGACCTTCCCACCTTCTCCAAGCAGATGGCGCTGCTCGGTCTCCGCTTCAATCCGGCAACCGGGAGCGGGACAAAGACCGGGGTCGAAGCGGACAAGGTTGAACTCCCACGACTCCAGTCCTACCTGGAAGCCACAACGGGCTACCGGGAGCTGCACTTCGATTTTGCGCTTCCCGGGTCTACCCACGGTTTCCGGTCCGACTCAAATCTGCTGGTTGTAAAACACGTCCGCCTGGAAGGCGCCCCTTATGATGGCGCTTTGGAGATTCTTGTGGATCGGCTGGAACGGGATTCGGGCTCCGGCGTGTTCTTCAAGCCCTTCTACCGGCGCGAGGATTTCGACGACGAACGCTATTCCCCCGCGTTCTCCCCACAGGCCCATTCCGGCCAGACCATGCGGATGCGTGTCCGTTGCGAGCGCTGGAGCGGATCGCGCCTGGCGGTGATCCCTTACGCGCGGGAGACCTTCGGCAAACGGAACCTGCTGGGCCGCGACTTCGAACTGGAGGCGGATGTCTGGACAGATATCGAATTTGTGCTTCCCGACTCAGGCGGTGCATCCATAGACGAGATCGGCCTCAAGGTGGAAGTGCTTTCAGGCGAGAAGTACCTGGGCAAGCTGCTGGTGAAGGATTTCTCGGTAACGGGAAAAGCGCGCTATTCGGTGGATTTTTCAAAACAGCGTGCGGAATTCGCCACCATCACCCCAGGCGCGGCCAACCGCGGATTTTGGAACCTGGAAGGACCGGCGCTGCTCGGCATGAGCGTTGGCCGCGCCGAATTCTATACGGGCAACTATTATTCGAAGGATATCCGCTTCTCTACGACGATCACGCCTCTTGCGGGCGAGGGGCATGGACTCCTGTTCAGGGCAAAGGGCGCGCTGATGGGCTACGCGGTCGCGCTTACCGTACCGGG
>CAXNJE010000019.1:0-31671 GCA_964202565.1 Breznakiellaceae bacterium
CCCAAAGAAGAGGCTCATGCAATCTATCCCGACATGAAGGCCAGGAAGCAGGGCGCGGCTACCTTCGTTGTGGAATGTTTCCCGAACGAGACAGCGAAAAAATCCGAAATGGAACAAAAGGTTCGCGCCGCCCTCCGGAATGCCCGTGACAGGGATTCCGGAAAGGACCATCAATGACCGTCGGAAACCTTCCCGAAAGAACCCGTCTCGTTCCGAAATTATTACTGAACACCCTGCTGTTGGCTGTTGCCATACTGGTGTTCTACCACATCCTGCGTCTGACTGCGGGACCCCGACTTTTCCCGGCCCTTCCCTTGGTCGCCAGGCGCTTCCTGGCCCTGATACTAAGCGGACAGCTCCCGTTCCATGTTTTGGTGAGCGCCAGAAGGGTATTCGCAGGCTTGTTCCTTTCCCTAGCCGTCGCGATACCTGTCGCCGGGGCGATGAGCCGGTTCCCGAAGGCGGACAAGATCCTGTCGCCCCTACTTTACCTCGTGTACCCTATTCCGAAGGTTACCTTCCTGCCGGTGCTGATGCTCGTTCTGGGTTTGGGTGACGCATCAAAAATCAGCATGATTTTCCTGATTATCGTATTCCAGGTTATCGTGAGCCTGCGCGATGCCCTAAGGATACTGGACCGTCGCGCCTTCCAGGCGGTCCGCGCTTTCGGGGGCGGCAAGCTGGACTTGGCCAGGCACGTCGTCATACCTGCCACGCTGCCGGCGCTGCTCTCGGCGCTGCGTATTTCCGGAGGCACGGCGGTGGCGGTACTCTTTATCGCTGAATCCTTCGCCACCGAGGACGGGATGGGTTTCTTCATCATGGATGCCTGGAGCCGGGTTTCCTACGCGGACCTACACTGCGGCGTATTCGCCCTGTCCCTCTTTGGCCTGGGTCTTTTTGGCCTCATCGACCTTGCGGAGTGGTGGCTCTGCCCTTGGCAAAAATCCGTTCATTGAAAGGCTCGGGGGAAACCATGGAAATACAGAAAAGAACGATACTATCCGGCTTCGTCCTCCTTTCCATCATAATCAGCAATTTGTTTTTTTTCCTGACCGTTCCCGTTTGGGCAGGCGGTTCGAAGGACAAGGGTAATGGAAAAATCGCCCTTATCAGGAAGGCCGGTAAACTCGTGGTTGGTACCAGCGCCGACTACCCGCCCTACGAATTCCACACGCTCAGGAACGGCAAGGACGAAGTGGCTGGTTTTGATATCGCCATAGGAAAGGAAATAGCCAAGGATTTGGGCGTAAAGCTGGAGTTGAGGGACATGCGTTTTGAAAATCTGATCCCCTCGCTCCAGAACGGAACCATAGATCTCATCCTTGCGGGGATGATCCCTACAACCGAGCGCAGGCAACTCGCCGACTTCAGCAACATCTATTACCATAGCGTGCAAGGGATCCTGATTCGCGCAGCAGACAAGGAAAAGTATTCCACAATCGATTCCCTAAAAACAGCACGCATTTCCGCCCAGCGGGGAACCATCCAGGTAGATATCGCTAAAACCTATCTTCTGGGTTTGCCGGAGGGTCAGGCCCCAGTGCCGCAAGCAGATACGGCTCCTCCTGAATCAGTGCTGTCGGAAGCCGGAACCATCCGCAACCTCATTCTGGACCTAAAAAGCGGCAAGACCGATGCGGTCCTGGTGGAACAGCCTGTCGGCCGGGCTTATATTGCTAAGAATCCGGACCTTTTCCTTTCACCCGTCTCGTTCAAGGACGAGGAAGGCGGTACGGCCATCGCCATTAAAAAGGGCGATACAGACCTCTTGTTGGCAGTGGACAAGACAATCGCGCGCCTGATCGCAGCCAAAAAAATTGACCAGTTCGTGGTTGAGGCCAACGAACTGGTCGAAAATTAGCTTGCCAGGCTACATCAAGGCAGATTGGACGCCAAGTCCTCGCCTATGGTCTTTTGTCCCAATTGCCTGCGGGCCGATTCCACAGCCTGTTGTTCGCTCGCCGCTACCGTGGAAGCCTGCTTGGTCGCAGCATAGAGGATACGGCCGGTCGACAGTTCGATCACCTTGATTTCTGCGGAGACCGTCGCAATCTTCTGGCCCTTGTCATCCTTCACTCCGAGCACCCGGGTGGTTCCGTAGACAAAACGTTCGGTCTTGCCTGCCAGCGCGACTTTTACCTTCTCGTAAATCGTGTTGTCGTCCTTGGCTGCTATCTCCTCGACAGCAAGCGGTGCCGCGTTCACCATGAAACCGTTTGACGCGAGCGCTGAGACAAGCGCGGAGGAACTTGTCCCCACAGACACTTTACCGGACGCGTCGATATCCGCGATCAACACCATGGTCGGTATCTTGCGGGCACCGGAAAGTACGCTGTACTCGAAAACCACGCGCTTGGAGGAAATTTCATCCTCAAGGCCAGCCACCATGGACATATACTTATCCGGAATTCCATATAAGGGTTCCGTCGCCGAAGACAGATCGAGCCGCATCGTGAGGGTTGCCTTACCCACGAAATCCGGGTTGGGGTGCACAAATTGCACAAGACCGTCCTTATCCGAAACCAGGTTCACGCTTTTTGTGGACATGCGGCCGCTTGCAAGTTTGGATTGATGTGAAACGGTCACAGGTATGCCACCCAGTGCCTCGCCCCCAATCTTGACAACCGCCTTGAAAGCCTCGGCGAAGGGAGTTCCAGGTTTCCCTTCCAGCTTGTCGTTCAATTTTTCAACTACTATTCGGGAAATTGCATCTTTTGCGCCGTTGATGTTCCTCTCGAACTTGATCGACGCATTCTCGATATCCGATCCTGAGGCCGCGGCGGCGGCTTCGATGAATTTACGTGCCGCAGCAACGGCATTTCCATCCATCAACAGGCTTCTGGCTTCTGCCTCGGGTTTCGCGACCGCGTCCAACTTTTCCTGAAAAACTGCGGCAATCCGTTTTCGTTCCGCTTCCAGGGCTTTCGTCTCGAAACGTCCCAGGAGATATACGGTCACTCCGCCCTTGCGCTTTGCCTGGAATTTCTCGCTTATCTGAAAGCCCGACATCCGGCTCGTAGAACTTTGTTTCACCGTCTGGACCAGGTCCGCCTGGAACTCATCCAGGGTGGATTTTGCCGTCGCTGTAGATTCGGCGGTGATGGTGACCCCGATATAGCGCATGATCTCGCCGATCATGTTGGCGGTAGCCGTATCAGTCGCTTTGGCTTCTTCCCCTTCAAGGCCATCCGCATTGCCCACAAAATACGTATAGGTGGCGTCTGGGGCTGGGGTTTCCAGGGTCCATTCCGGCGCCTTGGGAACGCTTGCGGCAGGAGCGGGCGTACCCGCGCAGGAAGAAAATACGGACAGGATCAGAATGCCCGCCCCAAAGACGATTCCCTTGTTTCGCTTATGACTTCGCATCACAACCTCCGCTGGCTATAAAAAAGGACGGTCCCGTCCGTTGGGAAGGAACCGTCCGAAGGAAGCGGCGCGTCATGCGGGCAGCTTCCGGAAAATCAGAATATCTTGCGCCCTAAGGCACCAGTACCTGACTATCAGAATCCTTCGTAGAAGGATTCCTTCACCCGGTCTACGGCGGTCTGCTGTTCCTTGCTGAGCGGCTTGTCTACCTTGACGCCGTTGAGGATTTCTTCCAATTGTTTCTGCAGGGTGGTCTTGTCGATGGTGACAAGTACGTAGTAATCGTACACTTCCCGATCAATGGTTTTCCCGTCTTCCTTGTAATAGCGCTTCAGGATCCAGAAATCATTATCCTTGCGTGCTCCGGTGATGGTCGCGTCGGCCACCGACTTTACCACGTTTTCGAAATAACGACCGTACTCGTCGTCGGGACTTCCGGCCGCGGCACCGGCGAACTTGGCCTGCACCCGGGTGGACATCAGTCGTGCCATTTCCTGGGCTACGTTGAACCCCTGGACCCACGCTGCGAGGGCACTCCTATTGGTTCCGGAATCCTCACCTACGAATACATATTTTTCCTTGTACTTGTCGAGGGATTCCACACCGGAAATGCCATCGTTGCTATAGACTGTAACCCACTCCGGCGGTTCCCCTCCAAGCGCCATGGACTTATGGTCCAGAATGTCGTACTTGGGAACTACCCTCTTGGTTTCCGCCGGTTTCTCCGAGGCAGCGGGCTTGGGAGCGCTTCCACAGGAAAGGGCTGCAAATGATGCCGCGACAAGGGACAATACCAAAATGACCTTTTTCACTTCTTCCTCCTGAACGCGGCTATTTCACCGCGCGTTATGCATCGGGGCGACGCCCCTCTTTTTTTTCGGCACCGAAGCTCTCGCAACGGAACCGGAATAACCTGCCTTAATTCCCGCTATTGAACGTTATGGTCTTTCCGCGGGTATACAAAAGATACGCATCCTCCATACCGGGCGTCTTCTCGAAGGCCGCGTAGCACGCGTCCTCAAGATCGTTCAATCCTCCGAACAAGTATACTTCCATGATGGTCTGGTCGGGTGAGCTGGCACCGGATTGGATTTCCCGTACCCGTGAACGGATATTCCTTCTGAACGCGGCTACAGCCCGGGCGTCCTCGGTTTTCTGGATTATCAACTGGTAGCGAATTCCGTTCGAATAGCGATTGCGGAGAACCGAAGTGGAATCGCTGACGACCCGGGGCATGAATCTGGCGGTACTGGCCACCAATGCGTTCAAAAGCGCAGCTTGCTGCGAGGCATCTGTGGAACGATCGGAGCGGTAGGTGACGGACGACAACAACTCGGCGGTGGAGGGATCGAACATGTTTGCGGTAAAATTGGCTTCCGCATAGTGTTTGGCACCTTCAGTCCAGGCTCGGGGCGCGGCTTCAAGCTCGACATACACGTCGGCACCCAATTTCTGCGCTATATACTGGATAAGGCTCATCGATTCGCCGGCTTCCGCTTCCCACGCGGTCCGTTGATCCTCGATATTCTTTACAAGCTGATCGTAATTGACTACGTCGAAACCTTGCCGGAGCAGGTGTTCATTTCCCTTGGTTATGATGTTCCTCTTCTGGAAATCATCCAGCGGGGAGCCATCCTTTACCACCATCATATATTTCAGGCGCTTCAGGTAATTGTCAAAATATTGCTTTTCCCGGGGAGTCAATTCAGTGGAAGCCATAGCGGCTTCGGTGTCGGTGTTGGTGGCATCAACGGCGTTTGCCCCGCCATTTGCCGCAGCGGGTTTCGATGCGCTGGATTCTCCGGTTATTAGCTCCTGGGCCTTGAGGCGGGCATCGCTTTTCGCCGCACCCTGATCGGTTTTTGCGGATGATTCCGGATCGGTTTTCTCTGACTTGGAAGCCCGTTCGGGAGGCGGAGCGGATGCACATGAAACAAATACGATCGAAAGGACAAAAATGCCCACCATGCCAAGCGAACCCTTTTTTGCCATCCCAGCCTCCTCACCTCTATCTTTGTATGAATGTAGTACTTTTATATCCATTTTTCAAAGGGATTCGTTCGTTTCTCCTGCCAATTGCTTCACGACAGGAGCGGGTTTGATGACAAGACGTTCCAAGGCAAAGTCGTCGATGATACTGTTGCGCAGCGGCTGGGGTGGGGGTTCATTCCCCATAACAGGCACTACCATAACCGCAAGGTCCTGCAATACATCTTTGATGGCCGAATCACTCTCTTCCGGGGGTTCGCTACCGCCCAGCTCGAAATGACCGGAGCCGGACAAGGGGCCGGGAAGGGAAACGGTACCGACAGCGACAAGCTTACGGTCAAGGGTCATTGAAACACGCAATATTTCGGGTTCGGGAATGAATTCAATCCGCACGGTATGGGCTTCCCCGTTCCATCCAGAATCCGGAGCTATTCTGAGAGCCAATTCCTCGCCGGATGAAACAAGTTTCAGGAGTATCGCGTCCAGGGTGACTTCGAGGGAGAAGGATAGACCGCCCGCCGTCTTTTTGATTTCGGGCAGGTCATCCATTTCGGACTCCCCAATCGCTTCCGATACAAGCGCGGTACCATGAAGCGGGACAACACCGCTGGAAGGACCCGTCTGGGTGACATCAATGCCTGGTTCCCCGACGGTAGTTGGTTCATCAACTTCCAACACGGTGAGGGACTCGGTTTCAATCACGGGTTCAGGGTCGAAAACGGCAGAAAAAATGCGCCCCGGATCCCCTGGCGAGAGTAGTATGGTCAAGGCATGGGGTGTGAAAGCGCCATCGGCAACGGGGAAGAGGGTTCCTTCAGACTTGTAGGCCTCTTGGGGATCAAGGGTCAGGCCATAACCGGAATCGAACCGGGACCATTCCGGCTTCAAATCCTCAGGAACCATTAAATTCCAGCTTTCAGTATCCTTTGACCCGGTATGGTCGAGGTTACCCAGGAATCGGAAGATGGATAGATAAGCCGAATTCGGACCGGGCAAACCGGGAAGGGGCGCGGAGGAGGACGTTGCGATGGCAAGTTCGCTGGAAAATCCCCTGAATACGGGATCTGAACCGAAGGACGGCCTATCTGGCAACATCTCCACCTGCAATCGATGAAAACCATCGGTGGACGGGGTTTTCCATAGGAGCCTGTCCAAGCCTTCCGAAGCAAAGCCCTCAGCTAACCTTTTGGCTCCAAAGGACCAAATGAAGTATGGATCCAAGTCGTCTCCGGATTCATATTCAGCAACCATCAACAGATAGACCGACTGGGGAATCAGCAGCGTCGTACTGGAAGGCCCGGTTCCCGGGGGATAGGAAGCCAAACCCTTAAGAATGAAAGGTGTGTCCCCGGTAAAAAAGACCGACTGGGACTTTTCGAACAGAATACCGCCTTCACCACGCACCTCAAAAATCAGTTTGTACATTCCCATGGGCAAATCCGCCGGAAAGTAAAAGGCAGGCAAGGTATCGGTCAGACGGTCTACGAGGATAACCCCTTCAAGATCGTTCCCCAAGACCTTGGAGGTGACCGACCGGCGTTCCCGATAGACGACGGCGACAACTGCCTCGTTTTCAAATTGGTCCCGGAGACTGATCTGAAAGATCACCGCATCAGGATCGTACGTGGATTCCATGGAAAGGACAGGGTTCAGGGAGTCATCCGGACCAAGTATGGAACACTCATCCAGACCCAGCGTCGCGACCAAGGCGTCTACCTTGTACGAACCGGTTGAGGATATGATGGTATTCATTTCGCCGCATGACAACAATGAAATGATGCCCAATAGAGGAAGTATTCGTATTGAGAAACGGTATATCGACATAGGATCCTAGCTGTTATTATAACGCAATCAGCCTTCAATTCCAACTACAAGGGTCAAAAATAGCATCCATGAGCTGCACTTGGATGCTTGCGAATTGCCCTTCTACGCCTCTTCAGGATAGAATCCGGCATGCGCGCCACCAGAGCGATCATCCATCTAGGAAAACTCAGAGCCAATATCGCGGCCATCCGCACCCGGGTAGGCCCAGGCACCAGAATATGCGTTCCCATCAAGGCCGATGCCTACGGTCACGGTGCCATCAGGGTTGCAGTAGCCGCAATCCGTTCCGGCGCCGATCACCTGGCCGTCGCCTCCGCCCAGGAAGGGGTGGAACTGAGGGAATCGGGCATCGTCACCCCCATCCTTCTATTGTCGCTACCCTTACCGGAGGAACTTCCCCTGGTCGTCGCCCACCGGATCACACCGCTGATTTCGGATGCCGATTTTGCCCGCGAACTGTCCGCAGTCGCGCTTGCCTCACCGGAAGCCGAAAAGGTAGCGGTGCACCTGAAGGTGGACACCGGTATGGGCCGTGTAGGCTGCAGGCCGGAGGACGCGGCAGACTTGGCCCGAACCGTTGCAAACCTGCCCCAGCTCGGCATCGCGGGCACGGCTACGCATCTGGCCGTCTCCGACTCCCTGGATCCTGTTGATATGGCCTATACGGAAAAGCAGCTTTCAGCATTCAGGAGCGCGGTGGAATCCATACGCTCGGCAGGTATCAACCCTGGAATCATCCACGCGGCCAGCTCCGGCGGGATCGCTCTGCATCCTTCATCCTGGTTCGACATGGTGCGTCCCGGAATTCTCGTTTTTGGGTATCCGGCGGCACCAGGCCTGGAGGATCGCGTTCCCGTGGAACCCGTCATGGAACTGGATACGCGGATCGTCTTCATCAAGAAAGTATACGCAGGCGAATCCATTTCCTACGGCCGCTCGTGGGTCGCCGAACGGGATACCGTGGTGGTGACCCTGCCAATAGGCTATGCCGATGGCCTGCCCCGCAGCCTGTCAGGCAACATGCGGGTACTTATCAAGGATACGAGCTATCCGGTGATCGGAAGGATTTGCATGGACCAATGCATGGTGGATCTGGGCCCCGACAGCGGGGTACAGCGCTGGGACCGGGCAATCCTCTTTGGGCCGGACACACGGGGGGCTTCTGCAGCTGACTGGGCAAGGCAACTCGAAACGATTCCCTATGAAATCACCTGCGCAATCGACCGCCGCGTCCCCCGGGTCTATCTCGACTAGCTTCCCGAGCTAGACTTGGGGCATATCGTCCAAGCCGCCGGCGTTCATCACATCGGTCCAACCTGCAGCCTTCATCATTTTGGCGGCCATGGCGCTACGCGCGCCGGAAGCACAATATAAGACCAGCGACGTGGTCTTGGGCTCCAGTTCCTTCATGCGTGACTGAAGGGCGCCTACGGGAATATTGATGGCACCCGGGTAGGATTCGTCCATAAATTCATCCTCTGTACGTACGTCCACGATACGGGCACCGGCTTTGATCTTTTCCAGAATGATGTTGTCTGCCATGAAAAACTCCTTATTGTTCTATCACCAAGCCCGGAACGAGCCTGAGAGTCGCCCAACCGCCAGAAATATTGGCGACAGCCTTGAATCCTTTCTGCATTAATATCCGTAAGGCCAGATGCCCCTCGAAACCACCCTTGGAGACAATGGCGATGGACTTGTCCCTGGGAAGCTCTTCCAGACGGTCGCGAATTTCGTCAACAGGGCAGTGGATGGAAAACGCGGCGTGCCCCTTCGAGTACTCACCCTGGGTCCGTACGTCCAAAAGTATCGTCTTACCTTCGGACTGTGCCCCGACCGCGTCGGGAGCACCCACCGTAGGAGCATAGCCCGACCTTGCATTGGAGGCAACGAAGGCCACCATATTGAGAGGGTCATTTGCGGAAGAATAGGGGGGAGCGTAGGCAAAATCAAGCTCCGTAAGGCTTTCCACACTCAATCCTGCCTGCAGGGCTACAGCTGCCGCGTCGATGCGCTTTTCCGCGCCCTGCTTCCCGTAAGCCTGGGCACCCAATAAACGGCCGTCCTTGCGGTCATATACCAGGGTCAACAGCATATCTTCCTCGCCGGGGTAATAACTGGCGTGGTCCGCCTTAAGGATGGTAGCCTCAGCTGCGTCCATTCCGGCTTTCCGGGCTGCGGAAAGGCACAGGCCGGTCATTGCGGCGGTCTCGTCGAAAATCTTGACCACCGAAGTACCTGCGGCTCCCCGGTACTTCATGGGTTCGGAAGAATCCCCATGGGCAGCCTGAATCGCGTTTGTAGCCGCAATACGGCCTTGGCGATTCGCCGGACCGGCCAATGGGATCCTCGTTTTTGTACCGCTCACCTTGGAAACTATCTCGACCATGTCGCCGGCTGCCCAGATAGCCGGATCTGCGGTACGCATGGTATCGTCCACGACCAAGGCACCGCTTGCACCGATTTCCAGGCCCGCTTCCTTGGCCAAGGCCGTATTGGGCCGGACGCCAACCGAAAGCAGGACCATATCCGCAGGGATATAAGTACCATTGTCAAGCAGGACCCTTCCGGCTTCGATGGCCTTTACGGCCCGCCCGGTCAGAACCGTGCATCCCGCTTCTTCGAAGCGTTCTTTTATGCGGATGCCAAAAGGCATATCCATGGGAGGCATCAGGTGATCGGTGAGTTCGACAATCGAGGTGGAAAGGCCCCGTTCCACGAAGGCCTCCGCGCTTTCCAGCCCGATGAAGCCACCGCCCACGACGACAGCGTGCTTGGGTGCCTTTTCCTTGATATATTTCTGTATGGCATCCATATCCGGAATCGTCCACAACTTGAATACATGGGGCAGATCGACGCCAGGAAGCGGCGGAATCACCGGGGTACCGCCTTGGGCGAGGATCAGGGAATCGTAGCCCAGGTCTTTTTCCGAGGAAACGGGATTCGTCGGGTCACTCAGGTCGATGTTGCGAATCCGTACAGTTTTTTCAGCCCGGTTCACAGATATGGCTTCGGTACGGACAAGTACTTGGACACGATAACGGCTGAAAAAGCCTTCAGGTGTCTGCAATAGCAGCTTGCTGCGTTTCTGGATCACTCCGGCTATATGGTAGGGAAGTCCGCAGTTCGCGAAGGAAACATAGGGACCCCGTTCAATAATGGTTATCTCGGCATCCTCATCCAGCCTTCGTGCCCGGGCCGCAGCCGTGGCTCCCGCAGCCACACCGCCAATTATCAACACGCGCTTTGGTTTTTCGCTCATCCTGCCCTCCTGTATCCAAAATGATAGTATATATAATTATATATATAGTCAATACCCATAGGATAAAAAAAACTCTATTCAGCCGATTGACCGAACTTATGGTCTAAGGCACTATACCTCATGCATTCCATAGATATATACGGATTCGGGGACGTTGAAATCTGCGGTGCCTGTACCCACGAAGGGTGTGAAGCAGGATCTTGCGTTCCTGGCGCAAAAAAACGAACCAAAGACTTGGTTTCCGAGTTCGAGGGGCTATTAATAAAGGCTCACATCGACGCTACGGTACGTTTTTTCGAAGCCACCGATGAAAATATAAGCCGACACCCCGATGTCCACAAGCTACTGTCCGCCGCGGATCTGACCCCGGCCATCGTGATGGACGAAAAGCTCTTGTTTTTGGGTGGCTTCTCGCCGGACGGCTTGGTGGACGAAGTCAGGAAACGCGTTTAGAAGGTCAAGGCTTGGGATGCGGCTTCAGGATAGGTCAAAGCTCCTGAAGGAGCTGCTTCCTGTATGCGAACGGATGCGGGCGCGTTCTGGGCCAGACGGAATCCCACCGAATTGACTTTGAAAGTGGGAGCATTCCAATAGCGGTAGGTTACCCTGAGCAGATTCATGGGAGTAAACCACGCACCTCCCCGTAAAACCTTTTGGCCAGCGCCCTTGATGGCCCCCTCCGGATCCTTCACCGCCGCACGCGGATAATCGCCGTACCAATCCCAGCACCATTCCCACACATTTCCGCTCATATCGAAGAGCCCCAGCTCATTTGCTTGTTTGGTCCCCGTTTCATGGCTGGTTTTCGCGCTGTTCCGGTCGTACCAAGCCACCTTGTCGGCATCCGAACCACCCGCGTAATGGGCCTTGCGTAGAGGCTCTTCAGAAATGGCGCCACGCACCCCACCCCTGGCCGCGAATTCCCATTCAGCTTCCGTGGGCAGGCGGTATCCGTTTGCCTCCCGACGCCACACCGCGTCGTTGCCGCGAATTTCATAGGCGGTTTCCAGGCCCTCGCGCTCCGAAAGCACGTTGCAGAAACGGACTGCGTCGATCCAGCTGACGCTATCCACGGGGAATTTGTCTCCGCGGAAACGGGCTGGATTGCTGACCATGATTTCACGCCACAGGTCTTGGGTCGTTTCCAGGGCAGATAAACGGAAAGATCTTACGGTCGTTTCATGCACCCGCTCTGTCGTCGCGTAGGGTTGTTCCAGGCTGCCGCGCAGGTATGTACCGCCTTCGATCTCTATCATCACCGGGCGACGGGATACGGGCAATTCGGCGTGCAAAACGGGTGGAGGTAAAAGCATTGAACCGGCGATCGATAATACAATAGCCAATGATTGTGAATAACGCGTCTTTTCCATCTATATCCAATCTACCACGACTGCACAGCGGAAACAAGCGCATGCCCTTCAGGAGCTGGAATATACCTTTTTTATGTTGATTGACATCGGGTCAGCGCTTCTTGGCTGCTGGCAAACCTTTGCCCAGACCTATAAAATAGGTCTCGAATGATTCGGAACGGCAGGCTTCGGGCTTGAAGCTTCGCGCACTTTGAAAAAGGTCCCTCATTCGGACCAGGGCATCCTGTACGTCGCTGCCTTGGAAGACCTTTACAACCAGATTGCCGCCATGGTCAAGGCAGGTTTCCGCATAATCGATGGCAGCCTCCACGAGCGCGAGGGAACGGCTGGTATCGACGGACCGATTACCCGTAGTCGAAGGCGCCGCATCGCTCAGGACAAGCCGGTAGGGGCCTTTCGCCACCAACGCATCCCTCACAGCCGCTTCGTAGAGATCACCCTGGATGAACAGGAAGTTCCCCCCATCGAACAGCCCCTTGTCATGTACCCGGGATAGGGGGGCGAGGTCCGCGGCGGCCACGAAACCGGTACCAACCAATTTTCTTAATACATACAGGCTCCAGCTTCCAGGGGCCGCTCCCAGATCGAGGATGCGCAGGGCATCGCGACCTTTCTTCAACAAGCCGAATTTCTCGTCAATTTCCTTCAATTTATAGACCGACCGGGCTGGATATCCTTCCTTTTGGGCTCTGAGGGACCAGTGGTCGAGTTTGTCGTAGATACCCATGAAACCTCGCTTGAGAAACCCTGCTGAAAAACCAAGCAGAAAAAAAAGGAAAACAAAAAAAAAGGCGCGGGATGCTTCCGCAGTATAGGGCTATCGATTAAAGTAACAGTATGGAACAAGAGTATACCCATCGACTTGAAAAAATTGAAGCGGTCCTGCGGGATCGGCTCCCCGAATATCCTGACAGCGCCTGGGTAAGGTCTACCTTTGACAATCTGGTCTCCACCCCTCCTATGGACCTCCTGCGCAATCTTACGGAGCCTGGACGCGAACTCGTTGCCCGGGGCGGAAAAAGGTGGCGGCCCCTATTCATGACCCTGGTCTGCGAAACCCTGGGCGGTGGCGATCGTGCTTTGCAACTGACCCCCCTGGTGGAGTTTGCCCATAACGCCAGCCTTATCCACGATGATATAGAGGATGGCGCGGAGGAGCGCCGGGGTGCCCCGGCCATTCACATAGCCCATGGCGTAGACGTCGCCATAAATTCCGGCTGTTTCCTGTATTTCCTGCCATTAGTCTGCCTGGACTCATGGCAGGCTTCCGCAGAGCTCAAGATACGTGTTTACCAGACCTGGGGAGAGCACCTGCGCCGCATCCATATGGGCCAAGCCATGGATATCTCCTGGCACCGGGATTTCTCGTCCATACCCACAGAGGCCCAGTATGACCTCATGTGCCGCCTGAAAACCGGCGTTCTCGCACGGCTTTCCGCAATTTTGGGAGCCCTCGCTGCCCACGCAGACGAGGAACAGCTTTTACGCATCGGCCGCGTGGCGGAAGATTTAGGTGTCGGGTTTCAGATAATGGACGACGTGAAGAACCTTACCACGGGCAATCCGGGAAAAAAACGCGGAGACGATATCGTGGAAGGCAAGAAAAGCCTTCCCATCATCCTGTACCTGCGCGGGAAGCCACGCAGGATGGAATTCGTCACCCGTTGCTTCCAGGCGGCGCGGACTGGCGGCACTTCTTCGGGCGCGGTAGAGGAACTGATCGCCGAACTTGGCTCTTCCGGTGTGATCGAGGACGCACGGGAACGCGGAGCTGCTTTGGTGCGGGGAGCCGTGGCTTCAATCCGTGGCAACGCGTTTCCTGAACGTGTAGCAGACGAAAGAGCCAGGAGTTTGCTCTCCGGACTTGCAGAAATGATCGGCTAGGGTCAAGGGGCTATCATGGAAACACTGGTAGAAGCAGAGGTTTGGACCGTAGCCCGCACCGAACAGGGCAATGCGGTGCTGGTTCGTCCCTTGGGATCCGAGCGTGCGGTACCGATTTTTGTTGGCCAGTTGGAAACCCAATCGATACTCCTGGGCTTCGGCGGCGTTGTCATGCCGCGCCCCCTCACCCACGACCTGGTTTTGAGCATGCTTAGGGGTCTTGGTGCCGAAATTCTCAGAATAGAAATAAATGAATTACGGGACGGGACCTTCTACTCCCGCATCATTCTGGAAAGGACCGGCGAAAGAATGGAGATCGATGCCCGGCCTTCGGACGCGATCGCCCTGGCCGTCCGGATAAAGTGTCCCATATTCATCGCCGAAAACATAGTGGATGAGGCTGGCATCTCGATAGAATTGGTCGTCGATACAAGCGGTGCCGGCCCTACCGAGACAGAAAAGGAAACGCGGAATTTACAGGAAGAACTGGAAAAAGCAGTTGCGGCGGAAGATTATGAGAAGGCCGCCCTTCTACGGGACCAGATCAAGAAGCGGAATACCGGTTCCGCAGAGGAATTCGGCCATGATCCTTCGATACGGGCTTAGTTGCGCGTTATGAAAAGCCGATATAGAATAGGCGACTGATCACGCTGAAAATTGGATCTTAAGAAAGAGGGGCAAGGCGATATGGAAGAACCGATACTACAAAAAATCGGCAGAGGGGCCTTGTCGCTCGCCTTTATCGCATGTGTGGCATTGCCGTCCATGAAAGCCTTTCTGCCCGAGGGTACCATACCTTCGGTTCCAGATCACCCGTATGTTTCAGCCGCAGGCGGTGGCGGTACGACTCTGGCGGAAAATTTCGGCCCCGATTTGCTGGAGGAAGCCTACAACTCCCAGGAGGGGCTTCCTGAGCCCTCCGTTTTTTCGGAGGTTCCCGACCTGTTTTATAGTTCCTACAAGGTTACCAAGGGTGACACCATAAGCCATATCGCGGACAGTTTTGGCCTCACACAGGACACTATCCTGTCCTTCAACAGCATCAAGAATTCCCGACTCCTGCAGATCAATCAATATCTGAAGATTCCGAACCAGGACGGAGTGCTGTATTCGGTAAAAAAAGGCGACTCCCTGGATTCGATAGCAAGTCAATACGAAATCGATGCCGTGGCTATAGTAACAACCAACGAACTCCTGTCCACCGACCTGACGCAGGGAGAAGCGCTTTTTCTTCCCGCAGCGCGGCTCGCCCGGATGGATTTACAGGAAATCAACGGCGACCTCTTCATCTGGCCCATCCGGGGCTATATTTCATCCCGCTACGGCTGGAGGACCAGCCCCTTCACGGGAGCCCGTCAATTCCATTCCGGCCTGGATATAGCGGCGTCCCAAGGAACCCCCATCCGCGCGGCCATGGCGGGCAGGGTCAGTTCAACCGGATATGACGTCAATTCAGGCAACTATATAGTACTCAGCCATCACTCGGGCTATAGGACTTTTTACGGGCACTTGGAAGTCATACGCGTTTCCGCAGGTGAATACGTCAAAACCAACCAGCGTATCGGGGATGCAGGAAGCACCGGGCTCAGCACCGGCAGCCACCTGCACTTCACCGTATTCAAGAATGGCCTTACCGTAAATCCCCTCAACCTGATGAATTGAGACAGTCAGAACCCATCCGGCCGCTTACACTTCGTTGTCGAAATTATCTTTTTCGATGGCGTTGAAATAGCGTACGGTCGCAACCTTCAATTCATCTGTAGCAGCGTCGTCGCAGACAAAGGTAGCATAGCGATGAAGTTGCAGGCAGGACACCGTCCACATGTGATTGACACCACCTTCCACAGCCGCCTGCAGCGCGCGGGCTTTTCCATGACCGCTCACGATCATCAGTACTTCATGCGCATCGGTGACGGTACCAACCCCTACGGTGAGTGCGGTTTGGGGAACGGCCTCAATATTGCCGCCAAAAAAACGCGAATTGGCAATACGGGTATCCATGGTAAGGGTTTTTACCCGGGTTCGGGATGAAAGGGATGAACCGGGCTCGTTGAAAGCCAAATGGCCGTCAGCACCCACGCCACCCAAAAACAGTTCGATTCCACCATAGGCAGCGATCTTGTGCTCATAGGCTTCGCACTCCGCGGCGGGGTCCCTTGCCATACCGTCCGGAATATGTACGTTTTCTTTTTTTATGTCTATTTTGGAAAATAAATTATCCCACATGAAACGATGATAGCTCTGGGGGTGATCGGCACCCAATCCAATGTATTCATCCATATTGAAACTGACAACATTCGCGAAAGATACCTTGCCGGCCTTATATAATGCAACCAGCTCTGCGTATACGGAAAGTGGGCTGGAGCCCGTGGGCAAGCCGATGACGAAGGGGCGCGCCGGAGTCGGATTGAATTCCTTGATCCTTCCAACTATATAGTTGGCTGCCCAGCGGCACATGGTTTCATAATCCGGACGGATGATCAGTCTCATTGGGATGCTCCTGTGAAAAACGATTCAGATACAGTCCTACAGTATGTTTTTTTTGAAGTCCCCGCCCACGACTGTGGACAAAATATTGAAGTGCTTGTCGAACACCACCAGATCCGCATCGTTCCCGGGGATGATGGTACCCTTACGGGCAAAGCGCATGACCTGGGCCGGGTTGGTACTGGCGGCTTTGACAGCATCCTCCATGGAGAAGCCATAGGCCACCAGATTGTTCACCCCCCGGATCATGGTGAGGCTGGATCCGGCGATGACATCGTCCATTTTTCGGTGGAATACGCCGTCGTGAAGGATTACTTCCTCGCCATTGGCGAAAAATGGTCCGACTGCCTGTTCGGTAGGTTTTAGGGCATCGGTCACCAGGACTATCTTGTCGATCGGCTTGTCCCGCTGGAGAAGTTTCATCAGATCCGGGTGGACGTGAAAGCCATCGGCGATGATTTCGCAGGACATTTCCGGGTGGATGAGTATGGCGCCAACGGCGTTGGGATTCCGGTGATCAAGCTTGCTCATGGCGTTGAATAGATGTGTAGAGTGCAGTATGCCTACCTGCATCCCCTCCACCATATTCTCGTACTTGGCATCGGTATGGCCGCCCTGCAGGACAATACCTTTCTTTATGCAGAACAAGGCCAGTTCGCGCATGCCCTTGAGTTCCGGCGCTACCGTCATATTGACAATATGCCCTTCGGATGCTTCCCACAACTGCTCCATAAAAGAAAGATCCACGGGGCTAAGTGTTTCCGGGCGTTGGACCCCCAAGCGGTCCGGGGAGATGAAAGGCCCTTCCAGGTGGAGCCCCATGATCCTTGCGCCGGATTCCTTGCCCACAGCGGCGGCTACATTCCGCACCGCTTCGAGCATTGCAACAGGTGCTGCGGGATACAAGGTGGGGTTGAAAGCCGTGACACCGTAACGCGCTAATAAGCGGGACATTTCGACCACCGACTCGGTGGAAGCATCATCGGTGCCGAAGCCTCCAAAACCGTGTATGTGGGTGTCTATGAAGCCGGGGGCAATGAAGGAGCCGTCGACATCGTACACGCGGACATCAGCTCCAAAGTGGCGCTGTTCAAACCGCCGCTGCGAGAAGACATCGGCGATCTGACCATCCTCGATCAGCACGGCGCAATGATCCATCGCGGCAAAACCCGTCAGAACCGTTCCGTTATAAAAACAAATGGGACCCATAAAGTACTCCACGTACAATTATACATAAAATTGGCAGCTTTCAAAGGGAATTTGGTAGTCAGGCGTTCTGCTTCGGTATCGACACCGGCTTCTGGCCCCGCTTATACTGCGCAAATGAACGTCGTCGGCCAGGTATCGGTGCTTTTTTTCCTTATGATGATTGGTTGGGTGGCCCGCAAGGTCAAAGCGCTGGACGATCTGGCCATAGGTCGTTTTTCCGCATTCGTCGTAAATATAGCCTTGCCCGCCCTTATTTTCATCTCGCTCCAAAGATCCTTTTCCCCTGACTTGCTCGGCGAGGCCGGCATCATTCTAGTCTTGTCGCTCGCCATGTATGCCCTCACTTTCGCTTTGGCCTTCTTCTACCCCACCCTGATCGGCGCGAAAGGGAGGGAGCGGGGTGTGCACCGCTACGCGCTCATTTTCTCCAATGTAGGCTTCATGGGGTATCCCGTTGTAGAAGCGGTATTGGGGAAGGAAGCACTTTTCCATCTGGCAGTCTACAACGTGCCCTTCAACCTGTTGGCGTTCAGCATAGGAGCCTGGATCATCGCGCGGGAGGGCAATAAGAAAATACACCTGTCCTGGCGCCTGATGGCCAACCCGAGCGTGATCGCAACATTCGTGGGCTTCATTTTCTTCCTTTTTTCCTTCCGTTTACCCGTCCCCCTGTACCGCACCATAGAGATGACGGGCAACATAACCTCGCCCCTCTCCATGATCGTCACGGGAGCCCTACTCGCCAGGATGGCCCCCCGTTCCATACTAGGCCGGTGGAAAACCTACGTCACCACCTTCATGCGCCTTGTCCTTCTGCCCTTGATTACCTGCGTCGCGTTGTATGCAATAGGCATGCGGGGCCTGCTCCTGTCGCTTCCAGTCCTTGTCGCGGCGATGCCCGTAGCGGCCAATACGACCTTGCTGGCCAACCTGTACGACGGCGATGTCGAGAATTCAGGTGCCATGGTTTTCATCTCCACGGTGGCGTGCATCATCACCATACCATTCGCGGTTTTGCTTCCGGGATATTTTTAAGCTGATTTCCAGACTTGTTACCTGTACCGCCTGGCTATCCGCTGATAAAGCCTATGTGCTGATACTACCCTTCTCCAGGTCCCGCAGCAACCATTCGAGAAGGATCAGTGTGTACCGGTTCTGTTCCGGGTCGAGTTGAGGGGATATCTGGGCAAAAAGCTTTTTCATGGATTGCGAATACAGGGCGTTTCCGGAAAAATGGAACGAACAGACAGTGTACAGGAAAAGCCGTATCGAACCGAACAGCTTGTTATCCACGACACTATCTCCTCTGATGACATTCAGCTCGGCTCCGACTTTTTCCATAAGGCCTTCGGTTTGTCCGTCCTGCAGGTAAAATAGTTCCGAAAGGCCATGCATCCGTTTCTTGTAGAGTATGTTCTTATCCTTAAGTGATGCATCCAAAGGAAAATTGGACGCTATAAGCTGGGCATATTGCGCATAAAACGACTCGCGATCGTAAGCAGCCTTCACTACCGGCGTAGATGCTCCATGAACTTCCGTAGTCAGAAAGGACAGGGCCGACTCGTAGTCATTCCTGATCTTGATGAACAATTCATTTGACTGCTCCAAGGTTGAGGTGTCGGGATGTACTTGGTGTACGACCCTCCAGTAATACCTTTTCAGTGAGCTTTCATCCGTAATCTTGCCTTTTCTTATTTTCTCCACGAAGACATTCATTGCTGCAATTCCCTGATCCTTTCATCGAACAACGAGCGATGCCATTCAAGATGGGCGAAATAATCCTCCACCAAAAATTTCAGGCTTTTCCGTTCATTGTGGATTTCCCAGTAATGATCCAATGCTCCTTCATCCATATTTTGTATGAGATGCAACAGGAAGAGGTTGTAGTTTTTCCATAGAGCGACTAAAACTTCATAATCCAGCGAGGCCGCAGCAGATATCTTTATCCATTCCTCCGCATCATAACCGGGGAATGCCAAGGCATCGGTGAGCTGGAGTCGGACGAAGCGTTGATGATTGTTGGATGCCGAATCGATGAGATGGCCTACCATTTCCTTGAGCGTCCATTTTCCTCCATCCAATCTGATATCCGCGATAGCAGTGTTTTTCTTCATCCTGCTTTCAAAAGCAAGGACCAACCGTTCGAATCCGTCAATATCGAAACTCATTGGAAACTCCCGTCCTTCCACCTTTTTTCGGTCTCCGAAGAGACACCCTTTCTGGTTTTTTCATGTTTTTCCCGCAATTCCGCATATTCGCGCTTTCTTTTTTTATTGTCCACATTCCAGGTCGAGAAGGAGTCCATGATTTTCTGATATCGCCGGGTCCGTTCCTCGATGAGGGTCATTTTTTCGCGCGCATCCCGCGCCCAAATTGATTCAGGATACTCATTCACGACGATATTGAGGTAATAATATGCTTTTGGGAATAACTTTACCAAATCCCGGATTTTATGGAGCATGACCTGCTGCTCCGCATCGTCTTCCGATATTTTGATATTCAGCATGCCGCTTTTTTCAAAATCCCACTGCGATGGATGTATCTTCATGAAAAATCCCAATCCAGCCTTGTAGAAAACATAAGCCGGATCGGCATGGGGGACCAGTTCGCCTGCATCCGTGCGTTTTGAATGATCACGGGTCCTACTGCGGACCTTCCTTTCCTTACCGATGAGTCGCTTGTAAGCCTGGTTTACCTGTACGAGCAAGGCATGCCTATCGAAAGAATCGCCTTTCCCCGAACTATCGGGATGAAGCTCTTTCATCCGCTTACGGTAGGCAGATTTGATAAGTGAGGTATCTTCCGTGGGATCCATGCCGAGTAATTGATAATCGGTGACCATATTGGAAGTATACCATCCGGATGGTGCCGGAACGAAAAAAAGAAAAAAGCCCAACCAAAACAAGATTCAGCCGTAGTATGTATCGTAATGGACGAACAGACGACTTCAAGACTATGGAAAGATTATTATCCACGCATCGTTTTCTATATCAGGCATTCGTTTCCCAGCCTGAGAAACGAGGCGGAGGACCTGTGCCAGGAGGTGTTCGTCCGCGCACAAGGTTCAACCCTGATCGAGGCCGATGGGCATCCAGCGCGGCCTTGGTTGTATGCGGTCGCCCGCAACCTATGCATCGATCGATTACGGAAATCCGGCAAGGGTACCGCGTACCTTTCAGACGCCGATAATGGGAGCCTGGAGGATACCCGCTTGGACATGGCTGCGGAGCTGGAACGGAAGGACAGCAGGGATGAGGTGGCGATCTGCATAGCCAAGCTGAAACCGGCAGACCGGGAAATATGTTACCTCTATTATTTTGAGGAAATGAAAACGACAGAAATCGGAAGGCTGCTCCATCGTCCCTCGGGAACCGTCAAGTATCGCCTTTACCGCATCCGGGCCGTCTTGAAGAAACACTTGGAGGCCATGAATGAAGCCTGAGATCCGAAGCACAATAGCGGCATTCTACAAAACCGAAATAGACAAAATCAGTACGCCACCGTTACCCATTTATCTGACCGACCAAGTCGGGGACACAAGCTCTGTGTCCAAAGCCGGTACGCCCGGAAGTAGGGATGCAGTGCACGATTTTCGGCGTCGCCTTGTCTCGGAAATTGTACGCATAGCCCTGACCGCAGCCATCGTCTCCGGCGCAATCCTCTTGCCAACAAACCATAGCATCAATCCCGTATCGCTCGGCATAGACAGGTTATTCACTGACTCCGTGTTGCAAGACTCGGTCTCGAAAAACCTGCTCGATGCCGCGCTAATGATCGGGAAATCCATAGCCAAGGAGTAGGATATGCTGTTTTCTTACCTCGTTTCACTGGTGCTCGTAGTCGCGATGTCGCTCTTCGGAGTCTACGTAAGCGCTGCGAAACCACTCTGGTACCTGGATGTACCTTCCATCATCATGGTTTTCCTGCCGACCTTCGTACTTTGTGCGGGTGACTACGGCTGGAAGGGTATTGGCACGGCCTTCTCGGCTTCTTTCGGGAAAAAGGAAAAGACGGAGAAGGAACTTGCCCAAGCGGACGCGGTATCCATCGCGCTGGGCCGCTACGCGTGGTACGCCGCGGTTTTCGGCACCTGCATAGGCATTATCGCCATATTGGCAAGCCTGAGGGAAACGCCGGATCCCAACCGTCTGGGACCGAATGTCGCGGTATCCCTCATCTGCTTTTTCTACGCCATTATGTTCAATTTCATGCTCATCACGCCCATGCGCAACCGAATCGCGCAGAAACGGGAAAGCAAGGATGGGGCCCGCTGAACGGCAGTCAATTGTCCGTTCAGCATCGATAGCAAAAACTCCCGGTGCCTATAACCGAGCCCACCGGGTGTTGCGGGCCTATCCGTCAAGCGGCGCTGGTCTATCCGTTCAGCGCCGCGAGCTGTGCCCGCACGATGCCCGCCAATTCGGCCGCCGCCGCCGAGAGGTCCACAAGGCGGCTGTCCTTTTCCGTACGGAGCTTGACCTCGACCTTGGGCAGGTTCTTGTCGCCCAGGACCACGCGGAGCGGAATGCCGATAAGGTCGGCGTCCTTGAACTTGACGCCGGGGCGTTCGTTCCGGTCGTCCAGGAGAACCTCTATGCCCAGGGCTTCAAGTTCGGCGTACAATTTATCGGCGGCTTCTTTCGCGGCGCCATCGTACTTGATGGGAACCAACGCGACCTGATAGGGGGCGACCGACATGGGCCAGACGATGCCGTCGTCGTCGTGGCATTCCTCGATTATGGAGGCCAGGGTGCGGTCCACGCCTATGCCGTAGCAGCCCATTCCGGGAACCTGGGCCTTGCCCTGCTCGTCCAGGTAGCTCACCTTCATGGACTTGGTGTACTTGTAGCCCAACTTGAAGATATGCCCCAGCTCGTTGCCTTTTTTCTCGTAGAGTTCGCCGCCGCACTGGGGGCAGCTGTCGCCGGCCTTGACCGTGCGCAGGTCCGCTGCCAACCAGGCCTGGAAATCGCGCCCGAAGGCTACGTGGGCATAGTGCAGGTCCTTGGCGAGGGCGCCCGTGACCGCGTCCACCATGGCCGTCACCGATTGGTCCACAACTACCGGCACATTATTGAGTCCCACGGGACCGGCGAAACCCAGGGGCGCGCCGGTCAGCCTTTCCACGTCGACATCGGAGGCGAGCATCACTTCGGAAGCCTTGAGGACGGCCGCCAGCTTGGTCTCGTTCACGTCCAGGTCGCCGCGGATAGCGACCGCGAAGAAGGCTTCGGGGTAGGTTTTGGGGGCGTCGGGGGCTGCGGCACGGCGTTCCATCTTTCCGCAACCGGGAGCGGCGGAAAGATCCAGCTCGACGTTGACCGCCTTGTAGACGAGGGTCTTGATGAAGGACTTCGCCTCGGTCTTGAGAAAGGCGCAAAGTTCGTCGATGGTCCTGACGGCGGGGGTTTCGATTTTGGAGATAGCCGCCGTCGACGCCGAATCCGAAGCTGATGCCGAAGTGGGGACGGTGTAGTCGGGTTTGCACCCAGCCTTTTCCACGTTGGCCGCATAGTCACAGGCTCGGCACAGGATGAGTGTGTTATCGCCTATCTCGCTCTCGACCATGAACTCTTCGGAACCGGTACCGCCCATGGCGCCCGTATCCGCGCGGACAGGAATCACCGTGAGTCCGCAGCGCTTGAAGATGCGTCGGTATGCCTTGCCCATGGCGTTGTAGGTCCCGTCCAGGCTCGCCTCGTCGGTATGGTACGAATAGGCGTCCTTCATGGTGAACTCCCGTCCCCGCATGACGCCGTAACGCGGCCGGATCTCGTCACGGTATTTGGTGTTGATCTGGTACAGGGTGAGGGGAAGCTGCTTGTAGCTGGCCAGTTCATCGCGGACGAGGGCCGTAAAGGCTTCCTCGGCGGTGGGGGAAACGACAAAATCCCCGCCCAAGCGATTTTTCAGGCGGAGCATGCCCTCGCCCATCGTGTCCCAACGGCCGGATTCCTTCCATAATTCACCCGGCACCACGACGGTGGGCTTTATCTCAAGGGCACCGATGGCGTCCATTTCTTCCCGCACGATGTTCTCCACCTTGCGGAACGAGCGGAGGCCCAAAGGCAGGTACGCGAAAAGGCCATTGGCCAGCTTGCGGAGCATGGCGGCACGCATCATGAGGCGATGGCTGACGATTACCGCATCGGCGGGAACCTCGCGGAGCGTGGGAAGGAAAGTGCGGGATAGTTTCATGCCATGAATCCTTGGGGGTTGCCGACAGGCGGCGGTATTCGAAAACGTGGGTCAACAATATCCGAAGGAACGGCTTCGGGCAAGAGTATCTAGCGAGGAAATTTCAAGGTTACCCTTGTCCCCCGCCCGGTCTGGCTCCGCATTTCAAATTTCCCTCCCACCAATTCCACCATGCGGCGGACTCCGGACAATCCGATGCCCCGGGACCCCGGAATGTCCGGGTCCGGTTCGGCTTCTCCGGAGCGCACCGCGAGCAGCCGGTGGGCATCCATCCCACGACCCGTATCCATCACGAAAATGATCACTTCCTCCGGCTTGACGACACAGGAAAGCGCGATCCACCCGGAGTCGGTATATTTCAAGGCGTTATCGGCCAAATTTCCCAGCACACGCAAAAGATCGGAACGCGATAAGGACAGCTTGCAGGGGGTTCCGGAGACACGCCGCTTGAACACCACACCCTTTGCACGTGCCGCAGCCCGATACGGAGCCAAGGCTGAACTGAAAAGCTTCATGAGGGCAGTACGGTCCCACTCGGGAGAGTCGATCTTTTCGGGGTCGTCGAGTATGGATTCGACTATCTCGAGCAGCAGCTTGTTGGATTTGCCGAGTATATCCAGGTATTGGCGTTGTTCCTGGTCCAGCTTGGTCTCCGCCAGCAACGCATGTACACCCAGGATACCGGTTATCGGTGAACGGATATCATGGCTCAGGGATTCAAGCCGGGCGATACCACCCTCATTTGCCTCAGCGACAAGCTCTTCCAGTCGCCGGTTCATCAGGCGTCGGGATTCCGCCGTTCGGGAGATACTGTCGAAATAGGCCACCAGGAAAAGACCAAAACCATACGCCGACGCATGTAGTGCGATGATTATCACCCGTGTAGCCACGGAGCCGAAGGCAGTACCGTAGGGAAGCAAAAATCCGCTTAGGTCAAAGATGAGTGCCAGGGTAAACATCAGATCAACCCGGAAGCGGGACCCGGAATACAGGCCGACGAAGGAGATGGTGGCGAAAAGGGTCAGCTCGATAAGCGATATGGATTCGATGGTGGATACCGTGTTTCCGGTCAGATAAAAACTAATGGCAAAACCGGCAATCGCCGTGACTATGACGCCAAAAAAAAGTATATCGATCGCCAGGGAAAAGCGGCCGGCTTTCAAAACGGCGAGACAGCTTATAACCATTATGAAGGCAATCAGGCGGTGCAACGAAAGTGGTTGCTGGCCCCTAAGGTAATCAAAAACGACCAAGGCAAGCAGGATGGGCAAGAACAGCAAAAGGAAGCGAACCAAATATTCGTTCCGCATGCGTTCCGGGGAAGGCGAATTGTCCTTGTCCTTCCCCAGTATCGCATCTACAGCACGACGGACGAACCGGGGTTCAAACCGGAAACTTCTCATTTCGCCTCTAAGAGCTCGTGCATGAAAAGGGTTGCGGCCTGAGCAACGTTCAGGCTCTCGACATCGCCGCTTCCAGGTATGCGGACCAGCAGGGGACAGGCTGACTTGACTTCGGGAGAGAGGCCGCGCTCCTCATTGCCAAGGACCACGATGACGCCCACCGAACGGCCCAGACCACGGCTCGCGGAAGCAGCGCCGAACATTTTCGTGCGGGCATCGAGAATAAGGGCAGGCAACTCTTTCAGGCGATTCCGCGCACGGTGATCGGCACCTACGACGACCATCTCCTGCGAGGCTGCCCGTAAAAAAGCCGGAACGTCAAAGACAACGCGGAAATCCACCCATTCCATGCCACCTTCGGCAACCCGATATGCACTGGTGGTCAACCGGGCCTCACCGTCTTCCTCTGAAAGGACGATGTGGCTGATGCCGAAAAAAGCGGCTGAACGGACAATGGCGCCCAGATTATTGTCGTTGCCGACCGAATCCAGGAAAAGCACTTTCTGACCGGAGTCTGCCCATTTGGCCAGATCATCCTCGGTCAGGGAGGGAACTTCCGGCTCTTCCATCATGATCACTACACCCTGGTGGCGGGGACTCTTGCAGAGTCGCTCCAACTCCTCGTCTTCGCAAAACTTGTAGGGTTTCTTTACTCTTGCCAGGTACTTGCAGGCCTTGTTGAAATCATCCAGGAGTTCTTCCCGCAAAAAGAGCCTATTGATACGTTCGGGGTGGTTATCGGCGAGGGCCTTTGCGGCGTTGTATCCGCAAACGGCGAGTTCGTTGGTCAGCTTGTTACGCATGTATGTTGATTGTATCGCGGGACCGGCTTTGGAACAAGGGAACGCCGAAAACGCCTTTACCGTCCAGCGGGATTCATCCATACTGGAAGCATGGCCACCATCAAACGCTTCTATCTTGAACCAGACCTCGAACGCACCAGAGCGAACATAGTCTCGATCCAGACCGAGGGGGGACGGCAGACTCTCGTGCTGGACTCAACCATCTTCTATCCCGAAGGGGGCGGGCAGCCCGGCGACAGGGGCAGCATCAACGGAGTGGCCGTAACCGATGTCCAGGAAAAGGAAGGCATCGTATATCACTATACCGAAACGGCGGGAATGGAACCCGGTCCTGCCGAGCTGATCCTGGATGCTGTGCGAAGGCGGGATTTCTCTACCCAACACACGGCGCAGCACCTCCTCTCCGCCACTTTCCTGCGCCTATTGAGAGCTCCTACGGTTTCGATGCATCTGGGTGACGAATATTGCAGCATAGACGTGGATATTGCCGAAATTTCACCCCAGGATCTGGAAACGGTGGAAGAAGCGGTCTGCGATATCATCGAGAGTGACTACCCCACGGTGGTACATCTCTGCCCGCCGGAAAATATCGAGGACTTTCCACTACGAAAGAAACCCCCGGTCGGGGAATCCATAATCCGCGTTCTGGAGATTGACGGTTACGACTATTCGCCCTGCGCGGGGACGCATCTGCCTTCCACTTCCCGTATAGGCATTCTTAGGATACTGGGTACGGAAAAGTACAAGGGGATGAACCGGGTAAGCTTCATCGCAGGCAGGCGGGTGCTCCGCGACCACCGGACCATCCGGGCGGCGACGGAACGGGCAGCCCAGCTGCTGAAACTGCCCGTCATGCGTGTCGATGAGGGGGTCAAAGTCCTCATCGAAAAGTGTGCGGGGTTGGAGCGAGGCTTGCTGAACGCACGGGAAACAGCAGCCCAGTACGAGGCCGAACGGCTGGTCGCGCGGGGTGGAAGGCTGATTCTGGAGTGCTTCGGCGACCGGAATATGGATGAAGCCTTGCGGGTTGGCCGGGCAGCGCAAAAACAGTCGGATGCCATAATCGTGGTAGCCTCCGCCGCCGAGCGCAAAGCCGCCATTCTATGCGCCCGAACCGATTTTGATCTACGCCCCCTCGCCAAACCCTTGCTGGAGAGTACGCGCGGCAAGGGCGGAGGCGGACCTTCGTTTTTTCAGGCAGCCTTCGACTCCAAGTCGGATTTGGACGCCTTCCTGGCCGCCGCACCGCATGCATTGGGAGGAGACCCACGATGAGCATTTCGACGAAAACCGGCGACGACGGTACTACGGGTCTGTGGTCGGGAGAACGGGTTGGCAAGGATGAATTACGGGTGGAATGCTACGGCACCATCGACGAGCTCAACTCCTTCCTGGGAGACGCCCGGCGGGTCGTGAGGACCGAAAGGACCGCGGGCATAATCGATGAGTTGCAGGAAGATCTGTTCCGCGTCGCCGGCACCCTGGCTACCCGGGGCGAGGCCCTGTACGTACAGCCCATCCTGGACGAGGACGTCGAACGGCTTACCGACTGGGTGCACGAGCTGGAGGCGGCGGTTCCACTCAAGGGCTTCGTCATACCCGGTTCCACGGAAGCCTCTGCCCGGCTGGATATCTGCCGGACGGTGTGCCGCCGTGCGGAACGTCGGGTTGTCGCCCTTTCGCGCATAGAAAATGTAGACGGCAACGCCCGCCGTTTCGTGAACCGCCTGTCAGACCTGCTTTTCATGCTGGCCAGATTCGAGGAAAGCGCGGAAGGAGCCATCCGTTACAAGGTAGGACGGCCTGCAAAAAAGTAGAAGACCAGGGCCCGGAATGTCAGGGTCTTGACCGTCAGGGCTTTGCAGCCGAAGCGGCCGGTTTAAGGCGGCTGTCCAGATATAGACCGATGAGGTACAGGACAACACCCAGCCAGACCAAGGCCAGGCTGATGATGCGGTCCACACCCAGCGGTTCCCCGTACAGGAACACGCCCAGTATCAGCATGAGCGTCGGCGAGGCGTACTGGATGAAACCTATGGCGGAGAGGGTCATCCGCTCGATGGCCCTGGCAAACCAGAACAGCGGCAGCGCGGTGACCGGGCCTGCTAATACCAGCATGACAGCCGCCAAAACACCCGACGCCTTCACTGACTCTATGCCGCTAAGCGCAATGGCCTGCGTCTGGCTTGTACCGAACAGGGCTTCCCCGTTGAGAGCGCCCCAAGCAAGATAGGCGACGCAGATGGGAGCCAGCGCGGCGGTTTCGACGAAAAGCGCGGTCAAGGCATCCAGCCCGGTTTTTTTCTTGACAAAGCCGTACCCGCCAAAAGAAAACGCCAGCACGATGGAGACCCAGGGTATCGAACCGAGCCTGAGAATAAACCAGGCTACACCGGCGACTACCGCGGCAACCGCTCCTATTTGCAGCCGGGTCAGGCGTTCTTTCAGGAAAACCATCCCAAGCACCACGCTTACCAGGGGAATGATGAAATAGCCCAGGCTGGCTTCCAGGATGCGTCCCGCGTTGACGGCGTAGATGTAAATAAGCCAGTTGATGGAAATGAGCAGGGCAGAGACACCCACCAGAAGACGTACTTTCGGTGCCCTCAATGCGCGCAGGCTTCCCCAGGACCGCCTTACCGTAAGGAAGCCGGCCATGAAAACCGCCGACCAGAGTATGCGGTGGGAAAGTATGCGCGGTGCCGATACCAGCCCCAGCACCTTCCAATAGATGGGGAGCAGCCCCCAGGTACCATAAGCCACCACGCAATAGGCCAAGCCAGAAGCAAAGTTGTTCCCTTGCCCGGATTTCTCAATCACATGTGCCCCTTGTTTGCCTTGCCCGTCATTCGCTCGATATCGATGCGAAGCACCGCAGTGCGACTGACCAAGTCAGCGGGAAACGGACCTGTACCGGCACCGAATTTCCTGTTCAAGGCCGTCAGGGCTTCCACCTTTTCATTTTCATCCTCGACCGATGTGACCGTTCCCCAGCCTATCAGCGATTGGTACAGGGTGGTGCAGTCCCCGCCGCCCGTTCCCGGATCGATGCTGAAGGGATCTTCGGTTTCGAAGCAGACCCGGGGAAAGGACTTGAGCATCTCCAGTTTCCTGCCGGCTCCGGCTGAATGGAAATAAAGTGTTTCATCTTTGCGCACAAAATTGAGGGGCACCACGTACACCTCAATGCCGTCCCACAGTCCCAGACGGAGTATGGCGGTCTTGTCCAGCATGGCCAGCAGGGCTACATGGTCAGTAATTTCCCGTTCCTTCCTTCGCAAGGCATCCCCCAATCAGACCAAGTCTACGTTAGCGTACTCTTCACGCACGATGCGGGCCAAAGGTTCAGCCACGCCGATCCTTCCCGCAACCAGACCCCGGGAATGAAATAGATCGTAGGGGCGTCCACCAAAATCATGGGTAGACTGCCCTGTTTCCCTAATCAGGATCAAGCCAGCGGCCGCATCGTAGGGTGCCAAATCCACTTCCCAGAAGCCCTGGAAAAAGCCGGCCGCTACATAGGCAAGGTCCAGCGCCGCCGATCCGGTCCTGCGGATATCGCGGTTGAGCGACATTACCCGGCGGACGGTCCTATGGAAGGACTCGACCGTATCCGGCGAACGGAAGGGTGTACCGGTGACGATCAGCGCCTGGGCAGGATCCAGCCGGGCTGCGGTTTCAAGTCGGATTCCGTTCCGGAAGGCACCGCCTCCGCGGGTTGCGGTGAACAATTCATCAGTCGTTGGTTTCAGGATGAGCCCCGCTTCCAGAGTACCCGCAGCCGTCTTGTCCGGACCGCCAGCGATACTGGCATCGTCACTGAAACCGGCAGCGTAAGTGGCGTTCCTTGGAGTGTCTCTTCGGTACAGGGCGATCGAGACGCACCAATGGTCGTAACCGGAAAGGTAGTTGGTGGTGCCATCCACGGGGTCCACGATCCAGGTATAATCCTGCCCAACCGTCTTCTCGGTTTCTTCGCCGTAGAAGGAAGCCCCCGGCAGAGCCCTGTCCAGGACGGTTCTGATCATGCGCTCCGATTCCAGATCCACGAAAGAAACAAAATCCCGGGCGGCCTTGGAATCACCCCAGCCTGGAGCTCGGGTCCGGAATTCCGACAACTGAAAGACAGCGGCCACGCGCGCGGCCTCTTCCATTGCCTTCAACAAGGAGGGCAGGTTCACTTCCATCTTCAGAACCGGAAGGCCATGAAGGCCTCGTACATGGCTTTGATATTATCCAGTGGCGTGTCGCGGCCTATCTCGCCGCAGGCGATGATGCCGCCCTTTTCCGAACCCAGCGCCCGGAACAGTTCGCCTATGTGCTTTTTTACTTCAGCGGGGGTTCCGAAGGTCATCACCTTCTGCCTGTCTATATCGGTACGGAAACAGATCTTGCCCTTGAAGCGACGACCGACCTCATCGTTGCCCATACAGTTGGATTGGCAGTTGACCACCGAGACGCCCAGATCGATCAGGTCGCCGATGATGTCGATGATGAAACCATCGGAATGGAAGTGTACATCCTTGCCTGCTGCCCGCACCTTTTCGAACATCTTGGCGTAGCAGGGCCTGAAGAATGAACGCCATAATTGCGGATTGATCATCAGTGAATTCTGGGTGCCCCAGTCGTCGGCGAAGTGGATGCCGTCGTAGTCCAATGCCAGGAACTTGTCGATGAGGCGCATGTTAAAATCCAGCATGCCATCCCTCAGATCGAGGGCCGCTTTTTCTTCCATCGCGATATCGGCCAGCAGATCCTCAAAACCCCTCAGCTCCTGCATGTTCTCGAAAAAGGTTATCCAGCCGCCACGGGAGTACCAGCGGGGATCCTTCCCCACCATGTGGCCCGAGTACAGACGATACACCGGTGGTCTCACCTCAAAATCGGGCCAAACAAAGGACGGGTAATTCGACCAGTCACTCAGGGGCTTTTCGACGGGCAGACCGTACTCGCCATCCTCCGAGCTTTCCCAGACTACGCCGAAACCATCCTTGTTCCGGCCTTTCCTGTAATAGGGAGGGAGCTTTTCCCGGGGAAGATCTGGCAGGTAATCCCAACCAAAGTCCTCGTGCACATCCTTAAGGATGCCGCGCAATGTATCGCCGTAATGGAGCATGGCCGAAGGCAGAATGGCATGGGATACAGGCGGACGATCGGGATAATCGAATTTGATGGCCTTTCTCACCCGTTCACTGCTGGTCATTTCACTCATGGTACCCTTCCTCCGTTTCAGTTACATAATCAGCTATACGATTCGCAGTCGCCATTATACACCCATCGTCATTTTCCCCAAGCACCACACGCTGGACCCGTGCCGTACCGAAAAGACTGGAAAACAGTCGGAGTAATTCGTCGATCAGGTTCGGTCGGACAGTTAGCAGCAGGATAGGCGGGGCGATCAGATTTTCCCCGGCGGCAAGCTCTCGCAAGAAAGGCATGAAGCCGCCGTTCCCTTGCAGTTCCAAGGGGCCAATCTCGTCCAGTGCCATTATTTCCAGAACGGAGCGGCGCAAAAAGGAAATGACCTTGGAAAACGCCGAATAATCGAAGGCAAAGGCCTGCATCCGTTTACGAAGGGGTTCCGGCCCGGGGACGGGAGGGTCGCGGCGCGCGAGCGGGATACGAGCCGTTTCGGCGAGTGCGCCAGCTTTGTCTTCCAGCATCAGCAGGTCGAAACCCAACGCCAGGGCGCCATCGGTGCGAGCAACACGTACGGTGGCTTCGGACAGGCACGCCCGAACGGAATGGCCCCGTGCGGCAAGCAAGGCGAGGGCTTCACGCAGGCAGGTCGTCTTGCCACTACCGGGAGGACCGCTGATGAGTACGAGCGTATCGGGTTTCAATTCAGGCTACTTCCACTAGCTTGAAAGAAC
>CAXNJE010000020.1:0-31195 GCA_964202565.1 Breznakiellaceae bacterium
GGTACCGTCCGAGACGTTCCAGTCCAATTCGTGGCTGACATCCGCCTTGCCGTCCGGTCGAAGTACCAGCATGATTTCCGTTGACTCCAGGTCCGCGCTCAGCGCGAGAAGCCTGGTCGGGAATGAAAGGCAACAAAGCCCCATTAAAGTGAGGATTGGGATGAAAAAGGCAGGCCTCAGGAAGTTTCGACGCATAAAAAGGCTCATTCCAGTTCCTCCCGGGCTTTTACCCTATCAACGGCGGTAATGCCGCTTCCATCAGTATTCGGTCCTTGGTCTACAAAACCGCCCAGATCTGCGCCCAAACGCCCCTCCAATTCTGCCGATGCAGCGTCCAGGGCGCGTACGGTCCTATCAGCCTGGGCATCCGGCTCGTTTTCGGCATTGGGAGCTGTATTTCCGGGACCGGCTTTACCCCGGCGCCGGGACGCACTCGCCGCGTCGGACAGGCGCAGGTAGTCATCGACTACCTCCACAGCCCCCAGGACAGCATCTTCCGCTACAGGGTCACGGCTATCATTCCGCACAGCCGCTTCCAGATACGTACCGGCGGCGGACACCAACCGGTCGAGGGATTCTTTCACCCGGGGGTCGGCTATGCGGAGGAGCGACAGGCGTTTACGGGCTGCGGCGACTCCCCCCAGTACACGGGCATCCCGTTCCCCCCTTTCGCGCTCGCTCTCGCCTACCACGCTGCGGGCACCCATGGGTGTGAGCATGAAGAACAAACTCGCGAGAATTCCCGCAAGGGCGAATACCGGAATCGCGACGAAGACCGGAACGGCTCCCATCAGGATGGAGATGGCGGCGAATAGGACACAGAGCACCCAGATGCCCAAGCCGAGGGGAGAACGAAGGAAGCGGGTAAAAACAGCTTTCATTACAGGAATTGTACCTTCACTATCCAGTACCGGCAAGGCTATTCCCCCAAAATGCTGCCAACAGTACAAGACTACTTCCCCAGACCGGCTTATTCAGGCTAGCTTGCTTCCATGTCATCAGGCAATCTTTCGATGAATTGGTTGGAAATAAACCTCATCCTTTCAGAACTTGATCTTATGGGTGCCCAGATCCAGAAAATCATCCAACCCTCCTACGATGTGCTGGTCCTCCATACCTATAAGCAGGGGAAAGCCCGCGCCATACTCATTGCCCTGACACCCGGCGCCTGCCGCATTCATGAAACCTTCCGCGCCATTCCCAAAAGCGATAAACCCCTGCGCTTTGCTGAATTCCTCAAGTCCAGGGTCAAGGACTCATGGATTGAAGAAGCTGTGCAGCTTGGAAACGACCGCATAGTGCGCATGTCGGTGCGGAAGGGGGACGAAAGCTTACGGCTGTACCTGAGGCTCTGGTCCAACGCCGCCAATGTCCTTGCCACGGATATGGACGGCACCATACTGGACGTCATGCGGCGCAGCCCGAAACGGGGCGAAATGGGGGGATCCCTTTTTACTCCCGAAATTACCGTTCCTGCGCCCTCCACTGTTCCGATCAAGGCCTACGCAATCCGCGACTTGCCGGGAGAGGGCAGCTTCAACGAACGCGCCGACGAATGGTACGGGGAACACGCGGGGGCCCTGTCTCTGGATACCTTACGCGAACAAATACGGAAAACCTTCGACGACCGCTTGGACCGCTTATCCAACTCGCTTGAATCCCTCTCAAGGAAGCGTGAGGAATTCGCTGCGGCGGAAACCTTCAAACAATACGGCGACTTGGTCATGGCAGCTATCGGGTCCAACCCTCCAGGCTCCGCCTGGCTCGAGACTGTCAACTTCTATACCGATACCCCGGTACGCATCAAACTGGATCCCAGAAAGAGCCTGCCTGCGAATGCCGAAAACTGGTACGACCAATACCACAAGGCCAAGAACGGCATGGCAGATGTGGAAGCCGAACTTGCGACAGGGCAGAATGATCTCGAGGCATTGAAAAAAGAACGGGAAAGCCTGTTGGCGGAAAAAAATCCGCTTGTGCTGCACAAGGCGCTGCGAAAACTCCGTTCGGTTCCCAAAAGCCCCGATAAAAAAATACGCCCGGGGCTTTCTTTCAGAAAGGATGGCTGGCTGCTCATAGTCGGCCGCGGTGCCGACGAGAACGACGACTTGCTGCGCCATTACGTCAAAGGGCCGGACCTCTGGCTCCACGCCCGCGATTTTCCCGGTGCCTATGTTTTCGTCAAGGCCAGGGCAGGCAAATCCGTACCCCTGGATATCCTGTTGGACGCCGGTAATCTCGCTCTCTTTTATTCAAAAGGCCGCAACTCCGGCGAAGGTGACCTGTACTACACACAGGTTAAATTCCTCCGTCGGGCCAAGGACGGGCCCAAAGGACTCGTCCTCCCTACCCAGGAAAAAAACCTTCACGTCAAGATGGAAGAAGCCCGGCTCAAAAAGTTGGAAGCCTGCAAGGAAGAATGACTCCCGCTTGACTCTCTATTGCTTCCTGTCCCCGCGCAAACTAGACTATCAGGTATGAAAGACAGTAAAGTCGCGGGCGCGAACGAATACGCGCGTCGCAGGTCTCCGGTAGTCGCCGGTATTTTCTACCCCGACGACCCCGCCGAAGCCAAAAAAGCGCTCGCCACTTTTGATACCGGCCTTGCCCAAGCGCAGGACGAAACCAGCGATGACACCCCTGCTGCCATTGTAGCCCCCCATGCGGGCTGGGACTTGTCCGGCAGGGTAGCCGCCGATGCCTTCCGTTCGGCCAGACACAGGAATATCAGCACCATCGTCATCATCGGCCCCCTCCACCGGGGACGCGAGGAAGGATTGTTCCTGAGTGATTCAGAAATCTTCGAAACCCCGTTGGGTGAAATAAAGGTGAACCTGGAACTGAGTGCCGAGCTTGAAAGTTGCGGAACGGCTTTCATGACCAACGACCTGCCGCACCTTGAAGAGCACTCGATAGAAATCCTGTTGCCTTTTATAAAAAACTACTATCCGGAGGCCACGATCCTACCTGTACTTGTTTCCGGTGTACGGGCATCGATAGCCCGTTCCCTGGCACTGGGGCTGGATCTGGTCGTCGGACCCATCGCCGGAACCACGCTGATAGTCGTCTCCTCGAATTTATGCGACAACCTGAGCACCGAAAGCGCCAACCGCCACTCCCGGAATTTCCTGGCCCTCCTGGACCAGAAGGATTCGGACGGTATGCTTTCGGCCTTGGCATCGGGGGATATCTCCGCCTGCGGCACCGTCGCCTGCGCTGCCCTGATGCAGACCCGCCTGCTTGCCGACCGTCCGGCCCGGCTCCGATCCGTCTCGGATTCGACATCACGGCCGGACCACGATCCCCGAAAATTGGTGCGCTACGCAGCGTTAAGCTTTTGAACCTGATCCCCTGGTATTCCTCACAACCGGGTGATCATTTGCCTTAGCGCAGCTTCGACCACCGCCAGCTCGGCATCGATTTCCACCAACCCCAGAGCCAATTGCCCTACCTGGGAGTCACTGTCGCTCCCACGGATCAGGGACATCAGTTCGTTGCATAGATTCGCGAGCCTCTCGGCACCGATTGCTCCCGAGCTGCCTTTCAATTTATGCAGTTTTTCCGAGACCACCGTTGTGGATGCGTTGCGATGCGCTTCGAAAACCTCCCCAAGCAGGGGGCGCGCGTTTTCCAGAAACAAATTAACGATTTCCTGGCCCAGTTCTGGGGTCTGATGGTAGCGGACAAGAAACCCGTCCACATCGAGCCCGGCAGGGGTCGCAGCATCGAGATTGGATTTCATTTTAGCAAAAGCCGATTCCAGGGCAGCGATCGTGAGGGGTTTGGTCATAAAATCGTCCATCCCCGCAGCAATGCAACGATCCCTGTCTTCCTTGAGTGTATGCGCCGTCATGGCGATTATGCGAATCGTCGGATCCGCGACGCCGTTCGCAGGTTTCCGGATCTTTTGGGCTGTCTCGAACCCGTCCATGCCTGGCATGGAACAATCCATAAGGACGGCGTCGTATTTCCGTTTCGAAAGCTCGACTATGGCCGCGTGTCCGGAATCGGCGGTCATGGCGTGCATGCCGATTTCTTCCAGCATGGACTCGGCAACCCTGCGGTTCACCGGATCATCGTCCACCACAAGCACATTCAGGGCTTTTCCGGAAGCAAGCGCTGCTGGCGTGCGCGAAACCACAGCAGTCCCGGATGGTCCGCCAAATACCGAAGCGGTATCCGTCGCACTTGCAGGAACCAGGGGCAATATGCACGCGAAACTGGAACCTTTCCCGAGGGTGCTCTCGTATTCGATCCTGCCGTTCATCAAGTCCACAAGCCGCTTGCTTATGGAAAGACCAAGTCCTGTTCCTCCGAAACGCCGGGTCGTAGACTGATCCTCCTGGCTGAAGGGAGTGAACAAGGTCGCCAGGCTCTCTTCCTTTATGCCTATCCCCGAGTCCATGACCCGGAAGCGGAGGGCTGCTTTTCCTTCCAAAACAGTTTGATCCACGAGTACGCGCACAAAGCCCCGATCGGTGAATTTTATCGCGTTGCCGATGAAATTCCGCAGGATCTGGCCTGTCCGGAGCGGATCGCCCCGTACGGCTTCCGGGAGGACCGCCGCAATATTCGATTCGAATGCCAAGCCCTTCGCCTTGGCCTGATAGCGGAACGCATCCAGGACTCCTTCCATCATACCGTTCAGGTTATAGGCGATATCCTCAAGCTCCATCTTCTGGGCTTCTACTTTGGAAAAGTCCAGCACATTATTGATGATGCCCAGCAGGGTTTCCCCACTTTTCTGGATGGTGCTTACCTGTTCCCGCTTGCGTTCGTCCAGATCGGAACGAGCCAGCAGTTCGGTCATGCCTATCACACCGTTCAGGGGTGTCCGGATCTCGTGGCTCACCATGGCGATGAAGGAACTTTTTGCCCGGTTGGCCTTATCCGCTTCCTCGGCAAGTCGGCGGGACTCCTTATCCGCAGCCTTCAGGGCTTCCTCAGCCTTGGTCAATTCGGTAACTTTCACTTTCAGAAGCTGGTTGGAGCGCAAGGTCGCGGCTCCATACCCCAGGGAGCCGATAGTCATGAGATACAGCAGGATGGCGATGGGGCTCAGGAAGAGGGGTGCTGCGACTTTTAAATGAATGGCTGCCCCACCCTCATTCCAGAGTCCGTCGTTGTTGGACGCCCTCACGCGGAAGGTATAGGTACCGCCGCCCAGATTCGTGTACGCCGCATAATTCCGGTTGCCCACATAGGTCCAGTCCTTGTCGAAACCTTCGAGCTTGTAGGCGAATTGATTGGCCTGTGGATCCCGAAAATCTATGGCCGCGAAGCGGAATTCAACGGAATTCTCATAATTGGAAAGGTGTATGGGCGAACCCGGAGGGGTTTCCGAGGCTGGTACCGCCAGTTTGGATTGGTTGGCAGCCCGTATTTCAGTGACGAACACCGGGGGCACGTGGGAATTGCTTTCATAACGGGCAGGGTCGAACTCGGTTACGATACCTACCGAGCCGAAGTACAGTTCACCCTTGGGACCCATACAAGCGCCCGAGTTGAAGGTGGCGTTGTCAAGCTCCTTGTAAAAGGACACCGGCTTGACCGACGCGGTTTCCCGGTCGTACAGGGCGATGCCCGTAAGGGTTACCACCCAGAGGTCCGAACGCAGGTCTTCCAGGACCGCCGTCACCATATTATTCGGAAGCCCATCGGTGCGCATGATATGGGTAAAGCTATCGCTGTCCGGAAGATACCGCATCAAGCCACCACCACGGCTGGCGATCCAGAGTATGCCTTTCGAATCCAGGAACAAGCGCTGGATGGCGTTGCTGGATACTCCCGAACGATTATCGTTGGCATAGTGGTAACGGATGAAGGTTCCGCCTTCCATCCTGTTCAGGCCGTTGTTGGTTGCAATCCAGAGTTTGCCCTTACTGTCCCTGACTATGGAATTCACCAGATTGTCGGAGATGGAAAGCTGATTGACCGGATCGAAGCCATAATGGGTCCAGCTGTCCTTTTTCATATCCCAATAATCCAACCCGCTGGTGTACGTACCTATCCACAAGCCTCCGCCCGGCTCCTCCAGAAGGGAATAGATGATATCGGAACTCAATGATGCCTGGTTTCCATCAATATGTTTTCTGGTGACGAAGGTGCCGCGTTCCCGGTCCATCAGGGCGAGACCCGCATTGGTCCCTACCCAGAATTTGCCGGAAGAGTCTTCATACAGGACATTGCAGGTATCGTCAGGCAGGCTGGATGGTTTGGCCGCATCGTGGCGAAAATGGGTCCAGGATCCCGTCGTGCGGTCAAGACGGTGGATTCCACCTGAATAGATGGAGGCCCATAGATCGCCCCTCGAATCAACCAGGATGGCCAGGGCCTTGCCGTGCGGAAGGGCGTCGGGATCGCTCGGATCCGAGACATAGGCGGTAAAGCTCTTGCGTGTCCGGTCCATCCGCGCCACCCCACCGCCGTTGGTGCCAATCCAGAGTTCCCCGGACTGGTCCACCATCATGGAATAGACCACGTCATGGGGCAGCACACCCAGGGCCTTGGAATGCTGGTAGGAAGATATTTGCTTGGATGCCGTATCCAGGACATGCAGCCCGCCGCCCCAGGTACCTATGCGCACCAGACCGGGAGACTGGGTATTGATGGTATAAATTCGATTGTCCGGCATGGGAAACACTTCGGAACTGCCCCGATCCGGAGAAAACCTCACCAGGCCGGTACCCCAGGCGCCCAACCAGAGATAGCCATCGGCGTCCTCGCTTATCGCTTGGAGCGAGGCCGATTTCGGCGGTCCGTTCCTCGTACCGGTAAGGTTGTCGAAGGCATCGGCCTCATAATCATAACGGGCAAAACCGCCCCCACTCGTGCCAACCCAAAGGCGCCCCTGCCTGTCCTTGTGGAGGGAACGGACCGTATTGTTTGAAAGCGAACGGGGATCTGCCTGGTCGTTATAATAGCGCTTGAATTTCCCCGTATTCTCGTCCAGGCGATTAAGCCCGTTCAGCGTACCGGCCCACAACGCCCCCCTGGCATCCCGGCTGATGGTGATCACCAAATCGTTGGAAAGGGAATCGTCGATGGCAGGATCATAGGTATAGAGGGTGAATTTTTCCGTCGCGATATCGAAGCGGTCCAGACCGTTGTAGGTGCCTATCCACAATACATCCCCGGTATCAAGGTAGAGAGTCTGGATCAGGTTGGCGGCAAGACTATTGTCGTTGAAGGGTTCGTTTTCGAAAACCTTGAATTCCGAGCCATCATAACGACACAAGCCACCTTGGGTCGCGAACCAGATAAAGCCCTTGGAATCCTGGACTATGCCGGAGACTGCGGAATTTACCAAACCATCCTTGACAGACAATACGGTGAAGGCAGCCTTATCGTCCTGGATGGTGGGTGGCATCGACTGGCCGAAAGTATATGTTGAAGAAATAAGGACTAAACAAAGCACGGTTGAAACCCGTACCCATCGATTAATTGACACTTCACCCCCGGATGAATGGAAATTTCTCCAATCCATCCATTACAGTGTCATGCACCGGGGTTCAAGAGTCAAGGGAGCAAATTTCATAAACCAGGAATTTTTGAAATTTGCTCTTGCAGTATTTTTACAAACTTATATAAAACAATGATTTGTAAAAATACTGCGGATTAGGTTGCTCTTTCAAAACAAGTTTTGAAAGAGGCTCAAGGTACTCAGCCTTTTACCGCGCCCATGGTTAAACCGCGTACCACGTATTTCTGGAAAATCATTGTCAGAATGATGGCAGGAGCTACTATGGCGCAGGCAGCGGCCATGACACCACCCCAGTCGACCTCGGCGTAGGATACGAAATTGTAGACCGCAATGGGTAGGGTTTTCGTTTTTTCCATTGAGAGCACCTGGGAAAACATGAAGTTGTTCCAGGAAAAAATGAAGGAAAGGGTCGTAGCCGTCACTATACCCGGCCCAGATACGGGGAGCACGATGGAAAGGAAGGCCCGTTGGCGGGTAGCACCATCCACCATGGCCGATTCCTCCATCTCCACCGGAATTCCCTGGAAATAACTGGACATTATCCACACGACTATCGGAAGGGCAATGAGCATATGGCTCAGAATAAGGGCGACGTAGCTGTCCATGAGTCCCAGGCGGGAAAAAATGATGTACCAGGGCATCAGAAACGAGATTCCAGGCATGAGACGTGCCACAAGAATAAGGACGCTTAATTTTTTCTGGGAAAAACGGGCTATCGAGAACGCCGCTGGCAAGCCCAGGAGCAACGAGAAACCCACAGAAAAGCCGCCAACTATGGATGAATTGACGAAATACTGAAAAAAGTTCTGTTCCCGGAATACTTTCCCGTAATTTCCAAAGGTAGGGGCGAAGATGAATTTGGGTGGCCAGGAAATGATGTCCACCTGGGTCTTGATCGACGACATGGCCATCCAGACCAGCGGAAACAGCATGGGAATGGCTACTAGCAGGATGAGCGCATAAAAAGCAACGGCACGGATACCGGATCGCAGGGCTTGATTCTTCATGGCCGGCTCCTACAGCTCGACCCGACTGCGGATCTTCATGATCCCCAGGCTGAGGGCAAGAACGACGAAGAAGAGAAATACCAGGATGACCGACGACTGACCCATCCGGAAATATTCAAAACTGTACTTGAAGGCCATGACATTCAGCGTCTCGGAGGCGTAGCCTGGCCCCCCGCCGGTCATGGCGTAGATGATGTCGAAGGTTTTCAGGGCGTCGATCGTACGCAGGATCATGGCCGTGAGTATGGTGGGCAACACCATAGGAAGGGTTATTAACCTGAAGATCTGGAAGTCATTGGCCCCGTCCACCCTGGCAGATTCGTAGGGTTCCGGCGAAAGCCCCGCAAGGCCGGCAAGTACCACAAGGGCGATCATGGGTGTCCACTGCCAGATGTCGACCAGGGCGAGGCTCGGGATTACCGTTTTCGCGTCCGACACCCAACCGGCACCGGAAAGCCCGAAAAGGCTAAGCACGTAGTTTGCCAAGCCTATGGTGGGATCGAAGAACAGGTTCCAGGCAATACCTATGGCCACCGGGGTCGCGACGAGGGGAAGGAGCATTATCAGCTTTACCAGGCCCTTGCCACGGAATTCCCTGTTGAGTATGAGCGCCAGAACCAGGCCTATCAAGGTTTCCGCGATGACGGCCATGAACGTGAACAGGAAGGTCCGGCCGAGGGCCGCCAGAAAACGGGGTTCCATAAGAACCCGGGTATAACTCCTCAAGCCCACCAATTTCAATTCCTGCCCGGACGTGAGGTTCCAATTACTGAAACTGAGGAAAAGCGTATATAGGACGGGAAAAAGCATCATGACCGCGACAAAAACCACTGCGGGCAGGGGAAAAAGTATTCGCAGGTTTCTTTCCACGAACCCGGTCTTGATCATGCTTGGGCCCTCCCGGCACTAAAAATGAGGCCGCCGGTGCTCGCTGGGCAATCGGCGGCCAAAAATGACCGGCACACCACGCGCCACGATACCAAAGGTAGCCGTGGTGCAGCAGAAAAGCCGGTTCAGGAAATCAGAGTCCGTACTCGCCGGTGTCCTCGAGCAATTCGTTCACCGCTTTGGCCTTGTCCTTGGCCAAGGCTTCGAGCTTGGTGGAAGCCCCTGCGGTGTTGATGGATTCGATGATGATTTCACCGATCAGGTCCCGCGCCGAACCTACGTCGCTCATATAGGGACGGTCGAAGGGGTAGCCGTTCTTGGCGGCGAAGGCCCGGGTTTCCACCAGACCCTTGTTTACCCTGGCAAGCACGTCCTTGTCCGCCCAGGCTGAATCCCGGGCCATGGTGATATTGGCGAGCATGCCGCGCTTGGCCAGTTCCTTGCCGGTCGCCCATTCAAGGAATTCCTTGGCGGCTACCTTATTCTTGGACTGCTTGGCCATTGCCATGCCCCAGGATACGACGATGAAGGGACTGTTGCCCTTGGGTCCGGCTGGCATGTTCGCGATGCCCACGTTCTCTTCGGGAACCTGCGACTTGGCCTTGTCTACGATTTGGCCGTAGAATACGGAAGCATCGGTCCACATGGCTACCTTGCCGGCCTGGAACTGGGGCATGATGTTTTCCCACGACATTGACGTGACTCCCTGGGGTCCATAATTCGCCAGCAATTTACCGTAGAACCTGGTGGCGTCCAAGGCTTCCTTGGAATTGAAGGCAGCGACACCCTTGTTCAGGTACATGCCACCGTAATTATAGATGAAGGTAGACAGCTGGGTAACAGCGGCAGCGCCTTTACCGCGGGAAGCGAAGCCGGCGACTTCGGAACTCTTCAATGCCCTTGCGGCCGTCTCCAGTTCTGCAAAGGTTTTGGGTACCGAAAGGCCGGCCTTTTTAAGCAGGTCGATGCGATAGTAGAGCACCTGCCATTCGGTTACGATCGGAACTATGTAGGATTTGGTTCCGAAGGTCGCCACCCCCATCGAACTCTGGGGAAAGTCGGAAAAGTCGTAAGTGGCAAGCGGCTCGTACCAGCCGTTTTTATAGAACATCTTGCCCTCTTGCAAGGGTCGGGTCATGAACACATCGGCGGTAGACGATTTCGTCGCAAATTCGGTGGTAAGCTTGGTGGTCAGCTGGCTTTCCTGCAGGCTTTCAACATTAACCTTGATGCCGCTGGCCTTCTCGAATTCGGGGATGGCGGCCTTGAGCAGGTCACCGTAGGGGTGGTTGGCCAGAAGTACCCGGATTTCTTTCTGTTGGGCCCCTGCGCTTACCGCGCACAGTACAGCCAGCGCGAGTACGATTGCTCGTTTCATGTTGCCTCCTTGAAATTGACGGTACCGAAGCCCGTCATGGCATTATCACCCCGGATAGCCCGGCCGTCAAGAAATATTATTTCATTGTGTGAATATATCTTTCATGCTACGATGTAGTTCGGGAAGGCCGATGAAGAAAAGCTGCCTGTACGAAATACACTCCCTGAAGCCCGGCATGAGCGAGAAGGACCGGCGGGTTGCCGACTTCATCCTCGCAGACCCCGCAGGCGCGGTACACCCAAGCATAGAGGAACTTGCCGAACGCATAGGCGTTTCCGAATCTACCCTGTTCCGCTTCGTACGCAAGCTCGGCTACGGCGGTTACCAGCAATTCCGCATAGCCCTTGCGACAGAGACGGTGGAGCCTAAAAAGACTGTCTATGAGAATCTGGCCAGCAGAGGCGATGAAACCCCGGTCTCACTGGTATTCCGCACCAATATCGCCGCCCTGGAAAATACGATGGACAAGCTTGACCGGCAGGCCCTCGACACGGCAGCGGGAATGATGGTCAAAGCAGGACACCTATTACTATTCGGACTTGGCGGTTCATCCATCGTCGCCCAGGATGCCTTCCATAAATTCGTTCGTACCGGACTCAACTGTTGTGCGCCCCTGGACTTCCACCTCCAGTTGATGGTCGCTTCCCAGAGCGGTCCTGCGGATGTGGCCCTCATAGTGTCCCATAGCGGCGTGAACAAGGACAGCCTCACCCTCGCCGATGAGGTGAAACGAATGGGAGCATACCTCATTGTCCTGAGCGACTACCCGCGCACACCGCTGACCAAACTCGCGGACCTGAGCCTGGTGTCCCATACGACGGGATCGCGCTATGCTTCCGAAGCCTTTTCCGCCAGGATAGTCCAGCTCGCCATTATTGATGCCTTATACCTGGATATAATGAACCGCCTGGGAGAACGGGGTGTCGAACGCCTCGAACGCATGCGGGAGGCCATAGCCCGCAGGCGAACGTAAGAACCAAGGCTACACAGGAGGAATGATGAAAGCCCTGATCCTGAAGGAATACAAGAAATTCGAGTACACGGACGTGGCCATACCGGAACTGAGAAATTCGCGGGACGTTCTGGTACGCATCCAGGCAGCGTCGATTTGCGGCAGCGACGTCCACGGTATGGACGGTTCTACGGGCAGGCGGAAACCGCCAATCATCATGGGCCATGAGGCTTCCGGTTTTATAGAAGTGTGCGGAGCTGAGGTAAAGGACTTCAAACCCGGCGACAGGGTTACCTTCGATTCCACCGAATACTGCGGAGAATGTTTCCACTGCCGGAGGGGCGAGGTCAATCTCTGCGACAAGCGGCTCGTCCTGGGCGTTTCCTGCGATGAATACAGGCGTGATGGTACCTTCGCCGATTTCGTCGTCATTCCCGACCGCATTCTATACCGCGTCCCGGACGAACTGGATTTCGTATCCGCCGCAATGACCGAACCCCTTTCGGTCGCGGTCCATGCCGCCAACATCACGCCACTGGGGGTGAACGATTCGGTGGTGGTGGTGGGAGCGGGGTTGATCGGGCTGCTGCTGTTGCAGGTGCTGCGGGCCAGCTGTTCGGGGACCATCATCGCCCTGGACCTGGATAAGGGCCGCCTGGAAACGGCCAAACGTTTTGGCGCGGATTTCGTACTCGACGCTGCGGACCCGGCAAGCCCCGCCTCAGTGAGGGAGCTGACCAAGGGTCGCGGCGCGGATCGCGGCTTCGAGGCCGTGGGCGCCAGCGCACCCATCGCCCTCGCCATCGCCTGCCTCAGGAAGGGAGCCTCCCTTACCCTGATAGGCAACGCCTCGCCGAAAATCGAGTTACCCCTGCAGGCAGTCGTCACCCGCCAGCTATCCATCCTGGGTTCCTGCGCGATAGCCGGAGAATACGAACATTCGCTGGATTTGATGCGCCGGGGCAAGGTTGATGTGCGCGCGTTGGTCTCTGCGGTCGCTCCGCTCTCCGAGGGAGCTTCCTGGTTTGACCGCCTGTATGCAAGGGAAAGCGGCCTGCTCAAAGTCGTGCTGGAGCCAGGCTCATGAAGAAAGTACGCTTCGGGCTGGTCAGTTACGGAAAGGTCGCCCGACTCCACGCCCACGCCCTTGCCGGTCTTGAGGAAGGGGTCCTGGCCGGTGTGTGGGGACGCGACTCCGCCAAGCGTGCAGCCTTTGCGAACGGCTGTGGTTGCGCCTCCTACCCGTCCATCGAGGCAATGGTGCAGGATGGTGTGGATGCGGTCATCATTGCCTCGCCCCATCCGCAGCACAGGGAACACGCGGTGGCGGCCCTTGAGGCGGGTGCCCACGTCATCGTCGAGAAGCCCATGTCGCTGAGCACGGCCGATTGTGACGCCATGATCGCCGCGGCAGACCGCAACGGCAAAAAGCTCGGCGTTATCTGCCAGCGTCGCTGGTTTCCGGCGGTCCAGCGCCTTCGAAAGGCTATCGACGATGGTAAAATCGGCAAGCCCGCCCTGGGCCAGGTGGTGATGTTGGGCTGGCGTGATGAGGCCTACTATTCAAGCGATCCGTGGCGCGGTTCCTGGTCGGGTGAAGGTGGCGGGGTGCTGGTGAACCAGGCGCCCCACCAGCTGGACCTGCTGCAATGGTTCATGGGACCGGTGCGGGAAGTATGTGCGTACCATGAAAACCTCAACCACCCTTATATCGAGGTCGAGGATACCGCGGTGGCCATACTCCGCTTTGAAGGTGGCGGGCTCGGGTCCATCCTGGTGAGCAACTCCCAAAAGCCGGGCATCTACGCCAAGGTGCATGTCCACGGCAGGAACGGTTCTTCGGTCGGAGTGCAGACAGACGGTGGCGCCATGTTCATCGCGGGCATGTCCAAGATCACCGAACCTCCTGAAAACGATATCTGGACCGTCCCGGGGGAGGAAGGCTTGCCTGCGGAATGGAAAAAGTCCGATCTGGAACTTTTCCAGAAAATCGACGCCACTGAATATTTCCATACCCTGCAATTCCGGGACTTTGCGCAGGCCATACTTCAGGACAGGAATCCCGCCGTAGACGGACGCGAAGGCCGTAAGGCAGTAGCCCTGATCGAGGCGATTTACCTTTCGGGAAGGGAGAAACGGCCAATTACATTTTCTTCCTCGTAGCCTTCAGCATTTGCGCCAGAAATCCCGGCAAGTCCGCCGGGGGTGCCTGCACGAGCCGGCCTTCGAGCCAAGTAGCAGAAATGGTCATTTCGTGGAGTTCCGTTTCGGGTGTAATGAAGGGATCCTTGTCGAGCACAGCAAAATCCGCGAATTTCCCTTTTTCCAGGGTGCCCCGCCAGGATTCCTCGCCACCGGCCCAGGCACCTGCCCAGGTATACGCGCGCAGGGCCTCGTACACTGAAAGGCGTTCTGCGTGCACGGGATGGAGTACGGCGCCCTCCAGTTGGGGACCCGGTGCAAAACCCTGAACCGGGGCGTCTGTGGACAGGGAGACGACGCAACCGGCCTGCATGAGCGAGCGGAGCGGATTCATGGAGCGCCAGGTTTCCTCACCGAGTAATCGGGGATAAATGCCGAATACACGTTCGTCGTACCAATGGAAACCGGGTTGTACGGCCAGGACGAGCTTCCGGCGTCCCGCCCTTTCAATCTGGTCCGGGCGGGGAAATTCGAAGTGCTCGATCCTCAACCTCAGGCGGTTTTCACTATCCCCTGCCCCATCCAAAAGCCGCTCGTAAGCCCCCAACAATGCTTCGATGGCCCGGGGACCGATGGCATGGGCGGCGCAGCGATAGCCTTTCCGGTAGAAAGGACGTATCAGGGCCTCCGCCTGGTCCACATCGCGATACAAGGTACCGCAAAGGGTTTCGGTTGCGGCTCCGGTCCGCGCATCCATTACCTTCCCTGTCCCCCTGGACGCCTCAAAGGCAAAAGGCCTGTCCATCGCTGCGGTCCTGGAAGAAACCGAGCCGTCCATTTCCCAGGCCAGGCATCCTCCGGCACGGGCTTCGGATAATTGGCCGCGCCAGACGCCCACTTTTTCCGGTTTCGTATACTGGAGCCACAGTTTGAGCCGGATGGGCAAGGCCGGACCCAGCAGCGAGAGCAAAACGGGACTCAGGTCGAAACGGGCATCGTCGAAGCCTTCCATCGTGTGGATGGTGGCCACTCCGGAGCGCGCGGCCTCGGCCATGCAGGCGGAAATCCCCCGCGCAAGGGATCCAGGCCGCAAACCCGAAAGGATGCGTCTGGTCAAGGCACCCATGTTGAAGTCATGGGCCTTTCCGCTCAGCACGCCATCCTGCGCCAGGGACTCCAACTTGAGTTCGCGCAGGGCAAGTGAGGTATACGCGCTCGAATGCCCGTCCAAGGAAAGCACCACTGCGGACCTTCCCGGCAGCCAGTTGTCCAACTCAGACTTGCGGGGAAGGCGTTTTTCAGTCAGAGCCATCGTTACCAGTCCATAGCCCAGGACCAGGCCCCTCGCTTGCTTCCGCGCGCCTTCTGTCAGAAGCTCCCTGAGCTCCCCGAAATCACCGGGCGAAACCCTCCCCCCGGCATAGGAAAAAAGGGGAGTGGCCGTCGCCTCGAGGATGGCCTTGGCCAGCAAGTGGGTATGGGTGTCGATGAAGGCAGGAACGCAGGCGGCTCCCCCCGTTTCCACGATATCGCATTCCAATGAGGAGGATGCCTCAAGGTAGGAGCGCGGCGGAAGCGATGCTCCCTCAGGGTACGTTTCCCTTATGCGGCCGTCCGGACCGACACGCATGGCACTCCAGAGTTCGCCTTCCCTTGCAAGGGAATAAAACCGACCGCGGAATAGGGTTTCTTTTTCCATAGCCAGTAGTATAAGCCAAAACAGCAAGCGGATGGTCTGCGGACAGCTGCTTTAGCTTGGGAAACGGGCGGGGATCTGCGGGTGCTTGGCTGAGGGTGACGATCAGTCCTTATTTTCCGTCTCGGGTTCAGCCACGACCACCTCATCCATGCGCCGCAGGCGCCGCGAAAGGTCCCGGGCAAGATTCATGATCATGAGGGAAAATATTTTTGGATCCATCTTGTAGATTTCGTGGACCGCGCGGTTCGAGATGGCTGCGACGCGGACAGGGCAGAGGGCACTTACTGTGGCTGCGGCGGGCATGACGTCCAGCAGCTCCATCTCCCCGAAGGTATCCCCTTCCTTCAGCTCGATGAGGGCCTTCTTTTTCTTGCTCACCTCGACCCTGCCCTCAAGGATGAAATATATCTTGTCGTTGCGCTCGCCTTCCCGCATGATGGCCTCCCCTTCCGGAAAGGAGGCGTGGACGAGCATGGGTTGCAAACGTTCGATATCTTCCGGCAGAATTCCGCCAAACAATGAATATTTCTGAAGCGATGCTGTATCGATCATGGCGACTCCTCGGCTGATGTTCAAATACCATGCCGGTGACGATACGGTGACCGGATTTCAGCGCCCGTACTTTTCCGTGCACGAATGCAGGGCAAGGGCGTTTTCTACAGGTTGATCATTGTCGAGCATGTTGCAGGTGGAAAGGATGCAGCCCGTCCTGTCCTTTTCCCACAAGGCCGCTATCATCTCCTTTACCTTTGTGTCTATTTCCAGAACCGAGCCACGCGGCATGAGGTAATCCATATCGAGATTGCCGATGAGGCAAAGGTCCTTGCCGTACTTCCGCCTGTACGCTCGGATATCGTTTCCGGCGGAGGGCTGTATCGCGTGAAGCCTGCTTGCTCCGGTATCGATGATCATCGGAAGGGTTTCCCCGATATTCCCGCAGGAATGGGAATTCATAGGTCCGTAAATCATCCACCGGGTTTATGGGGAGTTTTATGATTTCGTAGGATTCCGGGGTGATGCGCAGGATCTGCCCCCAGATATCCCGCTGCTCTTTCATCGCGCCGTCATCGCTGAGGGTCCCGACCATGGGTTCTATGGGGAACAGGTGTACCCAATCAAAATCCAGCAATTCATCGTGTATCATCTGTTCCCCGTGCTGCAACCTGTCGACCTCCTGCAAGCGCAAGGAACGCTCGAATCTTTCTCTCCTGGTCATGGCCTACCTTCCCTCCGGCAAGGCTATGCCCCTGGCAGCGTAGTCCCTCGGCATGGCCATCCCATCCCCGAGCTTGAACACCGCTACCAGTTCATTCAGGGTTCCGGCCTGACCCGAAAGTTCTTCGGCCATGCTGGCCATTTCCTCACTGGCGCTCGCATTCTGCTGTATGACCTTGTCCAGCTGAATGACGGCTTTGGCTATCTGGTCCACGCCGGAGGACTGCTCGCGGCTGGAGGCACTGATCTCCTGGACGAGTTCCGCGGTTTTACGCACGTCAGGGACTATGCCGTCCAGAAGCTTTCCGGCTTCGTGGGCGATCTGCACGCTGGAAGAGGAAAGCTTGGAAATTTCAGCGGCTGCGGATTGGCTGCGCTCGGCGAGCTTGCGCACTTCACTGGCCACCACCGCGAAGCCCTTTCCGGCTTCCCCGGCGCGGGCTGCCTCGATGGCGGCGTTCAGGGCCAGCAGGTTGGTCTGACGGGCTATTTCCTCGACTATGCCGATCTTGCCGGCGATCTCTCCCATCGCACGTACGGTGTTGGCTACCGCCACCCCGCCTCTCGCTCCGTCTTCTGCCGCCTTGCGTGCCATGGACTCGGTGGCTCCCGCATTGTCCGTATTCTGCCTTATGGAAGAGCTCATCTCCTCTACCGAGGAGGAGACTTCCTCGGCCCCGGCTGCCTGTTCCGTCGCGCCTTGTGAAATGGACTGGGCGCTCATGCTCATCTGTTCAGCACCTCGGGCGATATTCTCCGCCGAAATTCGGATACCGGAAGCGAGTTCACGCAAGCCCTTCATCATACGGCCAACCGCTTTACCCAGTTCGCCAATCTCGTCCTTCCTGGCCATTATCCCCGCGTCCGGTTCTTCGGTCAGATCGCTGTTCGCAACCTTGTCTGCAATGCGTACGGCCACTATCAGCGGGCCGGTAATGCTGTTTGCGAGCCAGAGGAACACAAGCACAAGCGCCACGACTCCGGCAAGACTTATCAGGATGGTGATAAGCCCGAGTCTGGCGGAAGCCTCGAATAATTCCTCGGTGGGAATGACAATACTAAAAATAAGCGGTGTATCGGCAAAACCGACGAAAATGGGAGACAGGCTCTTGGTCGTTTTCCGTTTCAGATTGTTCGACCAGAGCTCTTCCGTGAAGGTTTCTCCCTTGGCAAGGCGCTCAAAAAGGACCTTATCCGATCCATCGCCAGCCTCTCCCCATTTTTTTCCTATCTGGGAGGCATCAGGATGGGCGATAATCAAACCCTTCGCCGAAATGAAGCGCCCGAATCCCGTTTTCCCGTATTTGATGCCAGAAAAACGTTTGGTTAGATTTTCCAGGCTTATATCGATGCCGACGACGGCGATGGGTTTCCCATCCCGGGACTTGATCGGAACCATAAGTGAGGTCAATAGAATGGTCTTATTCCCTACCGTATATTCGTAGGGATCTATTACCTGTTCCTTTCCGGTATGTAGCGGAAGCAGATAATAATCCCCGACGCCGGGCTTGTCGTAATCCACGAGGGCAGATAATTCCACCGTTCCGGAAAAGCGGCTCCAGTACGGAATGAAACGCCCGCTGGCATCATGCCCCTCGGTATTGGCGTAGGTCGCATCCTTTCCGTCCAGGGCATTCGGCTCCCAGCAGGTGGAAAGGCCAAGGAAATCAGGATTCTTCTCCAGGATCGTTTTCAATTGCTTGCTCAGATCGGCGCGGCGCTCTTCGATGCCGAGCGTTTCATACCCTTCGAAAATTTGCGATAGGGTACGGGCGCTATCCATCGCCAATTCCAGGTTCGCATCTATCTCATTGGCGTATTGGCTTGAGAGGGACTGCATGAGCTGACGCGATGACTTACGGGTTTCCTGGTTGGTTAGAACCAGACTTATGGAAATGACTGCCAGCAGGACGATAATGACAGGCAGAAGGGAAAAAATAAGGATTTTAGTGCGTAATTTCATGGAGCCTCCGGCGTATATAGCGTAAACCGCATCGCCGGAACGCGCAAGGGAAGAAACGTTGGGGTTTTCTTATTCGTTCCGCAATCGGACAGACTTGAAAAGCAGGCCTGCGCCCCAGATGGAACAACGGTTTCTGCCGTGTTCCTTGGACCAGTAAAGGGCTTCATCGGCCCTCCGGAGAAGGATGTTTTCGTCGATGTCGTCTTCGGAACGAAAAACAGCCACACCCGCGCTTATGGTGACGCTGGGCAAGGGTCGCTCCCAGGGAACCTTAACTTCCGAAACGGCAACCCGTAGCCGTTCTGCCACCGCCCAGGCCTGTTCCCTGTCCGTTTCAGGAAGCAGGACAGTGAACTCCTCACCACCAAAACGTGCCGGCACGTCCAGGTCGCGGACATGTTCCCTCAAGGTTTCCGCGATTTGTTCCAAAACCTTATCGCCCGCAAGATGGCCGAATGAATCGTTGAAGGTCTTGAACCTGTCCACATCCATCACTATGACCGAGAAAGCGTGTCCGCTGCGTTTTCCGCGGGCGGTCTCTTCCTGCATGCGCACCATGAAAAAGCCATGGTTGAACAGACCGGTTTTTACATCACGGACCGAATGTTCATAGTGGAGGTGGTTCTGTATGGAGATGGAAAGGGACGCCATGAGACGGTCCAGGTAGCTCAGTTCGCTTGCGGAGTATTGATCCTCCAGCAATTTGGCGCCTATGAGTATCATGCCGTACAAACCGGATTGGCCTACCACAGGCACGACGATCTGGGGCGAAACCGCCCCGAAAGGAGCGGTGAGCTTTTCGTCGCCCAGCTGAAATTCGAATAACTCGTAACTTATCGGACCTGGATATTTCTTGAAGAAGGGTTCGAAGGGGGCTATGCTCTCAAGCTTGAAACTGGAGTCTACCCTTTTCATGTTTCGGTACGCCCGAATCACCAGATCCTCATGACCAGATCTGGGTTTCCAGAGAAAGATGAGGGAGGATGGAAGAAAGCGATCGGTGATGCAACGCACAGTTGTCTCGATCATGTCGTCGATGGCGGTATGTTTGAAAAGTTCGGATGTACCTGTCAGGAGGCTCTCATAATCCCGAAGCCGGCGATGCAGGGAATCTACATGATCGAAGATCCCCAGCTCCTGCAGCAGCGAATAATGCTTCAGTATGAGAGGGTCCGACTTCAAGTCCCCATCATCGTTCATTCAAACCCCAACGTCAGGTAGATGAGTACAAGTCGCTCACATCGCGCCTCCAGGACGCCCGCTTGTCTTTTTCTTCCCACTGGATGGTCTTGCGTACCTGGAAATTCTTCGGGTCCTGGCCATTCTCGAAATGTACCACGCCAAAGCGACCACCGCCCAGATACACTACCTTGTCGCCTTCCATCAGGGTTTCACCTTCCGCTATGCGGGCGACTATGCAATCGAAATGAACGGGGTTCCCGCTCTCCTTATCGGTCAGGGCGGACGGCAGGTCCTCTATGGGCAAGCCACAACGTGGGCATAGGGGTTTGGGCAATTCCGGTGCCACGATGCGCGGGGCAGGGACGAATTTCTGGGAGCCCAAGCGCGGCCTTTGGGGTAGGTCCCGGGCGGATCCGGAAGTCAGGCGGTCGACAAAATCAGGAGCATCGGAACTGTTGGAAGCCTCATTCCTTGATTTTTGGATCTGGGCCGATTTGGACTGATCCTGTTGCGGGACCTTTCTGGAAGTGTTCCTGCCGCCGGGGCGACGGTTTCCTTCACCACCTTTTTTTTCACGTGCTTGCCGGGGAGGGAATTTTGGTACCGCAGGCAGATCCGCGACAGCCCTTGGAATATCGGATTCGGCTCCTTCACGTACCGGACCCCGATCGCCTTTATCTGCTACGCCAGGACGTTTTCGTCCATGGCGGGATGGTCTTCGACGCTCTCCGCGCGCTCGTTCGTTATCGTTCATGAAGCGCTCCCGGGAATCGCCTTCTTGCGCGCATTCCGTGTAAAATGGTTTCCGGACGACGATGGTGTTCGGGGAAGGCGATGGTGCGGACCCCCAGTATTTCGTCGCTCAGAACTTGGGCTATCCGCCCGATGGCGTCGGACACATAATTCTCGTCCTCGATCAATCTTTTGAGATCTTCGATTTCTCCAGGATTTCTATGCGTGCCGCCCTGAATCATCATACACACTCCGTAAACGCCGATGCAAGGTGTCTGATTCCTTCCGGTCCAATGAAAACCAGATCGAAACGTACACGCTTGCCATTATATTCTCGATTCTGCGACAAAAAAAGCTTAGCCGTTTCGATGATCCGGCCCTGTTTCCGTACATCCAGGGCCAAGCCGATATCTTCCATCCCCAGGCTCCGCCATGTTTTCACCTCGACGAACAGGATGGATTCGCCTTCCAGCGCGACCAGGTCCACCTCCCCCCGCCTGGAACGATAATTCCTTGCTATTACGGTACAACCGGCGGCTTCGAGGTACTCTGCCGCAGCCGCTTCTCCCTTCCGGCCTTCGGCGGAACGGTTCATAGGGGCGTGACAAATTCCTTCGGATTCAGGGCTCTGGCTATAAAAAGGCTTTTTTCGGCAAGCAGGTCGGTTATGTCGCCTTCATCCTGGGCAAAGGACTTGCCGAACTCGTCTATCAGGATACGGATGGTCGGTCGCAGGGGGGCTTCCCCGTGCACCACAACAACCCTGGCAACGGCGCCATTATTCAGGAGTACAATGGAACCTATGGGATAGATACCCAGGGTCTTTATAAAAGCCTTGAGCACATCGGGATCGAAACGGCGTGAATTGTCGGAAAGCAGGTTCTTCATGGCCGAGTACCCGATCATCGAATTGCGGTATGGTTTCTCGCTCACCATGGCTTCGAAAGCATCGGCCACCGAGACAATACGCGCACCAAGATCGATCTCGTCGCCGGCGGTACGACGGGGATACCCCTCACCATCCCAGCGCTCGTGATGTTGCAGGCCTATGATGCCGATGTCTTCCGGGTATAGCAGTTCCTTGCAGATTATTTTGAATGCGTACAGCGGATGGGCTTTCATGCGCAGGATTTCGGCCTCGGACAATCCGCCTTTCTTGTCTACGATTTCTCTGGGAAGCTTGAGCATTCCCACGTCGTGCAATAGGGCCCCGGTGGTTATCTGCAATATCTTATGATTCGGTAGTTTCATCTCCATCGCGATGAGGGTGGAGAGAATGGATGCGTTCACCGAACTTTTCGCAAGCTCATGACCGGATACTTCCCCGCCCAGTATGAAGCCTATGATCTGGTCCCGATTTTCCCGTACCGCTCCCAGCAGCCGGCTCGCAATCGCGTCTATCGAACGGGTCTCCACGGATAATCCCGAACCGATCTGGTTGAACACCTCGTCCAGCCGATCGATCAGATCCATGTACGCGCGATACACGGTCTTGTTGGCCTGCACCGCAGGCAACGAGAGGATGCTCGCCTGGCCGTTTTTTGTATTGATCGGCGCAGCCGTTTTTCCCGTTTTGGCAGAAGTGGCAGTTTTGGAAGTTTTGGCAGCTGGTGCTACAGCTTCGGCGATTACGTCACCGTTGGTCGTTACGACGTCTATACCCCAGCCTTTCAGTTGATCCAAATCCTTTTTTCGTATGGCGATTCCCGCCGGCACGAGCAGGCTGTTTCCCTCAATATAGACGGGTTCCGTAAAGGACTGCCCCACACGTAAGGTTTCAACCGCCAATCTTTTCATTTTCCATCCTCTATTTTCATCACGAACGCGAGCACGCGCGCGACAGCTTCCCAACATTTTTCAGGCACCCAGGCTCCGGGCTCGACCGGTTCCAGCAAGAGCGCCAAAGATTCATCCTTCACGATCGCGACTCCAGCCTCCCTGGCCAATTCCAGGATGCGTTCGGCTTCCCTGCCCCTGCCGGATACGATGATGCGCGGAGCACCCTCTTCGGCATTGTACACCAGTGCGGTCGCAAGGGTACGTTCCATCTCAGGCTTCCAGATCCACGGCGGAATAACCTTCGATCCTGCCCTCCACGCCAAAAGCCTTATCGGCTCCGGAAATGGAAACCTTCAAGCCGGTTGGTTCCAGGGCCTCGCGCAGGAGCCGCTCCATCCCTGCCGACTTTTCCCCCAAAGGCGGATCGGCAAAAACGGAAAGGATGGACCCCTCTCCATACTCCCCGGCGATTACAAAAGACCAGGTACGCAGAGGAGCTGCCACAACCAGAACCAGACCTTCTACTTTGGGATCCAAAACGGTTCCGCATTCAAGTAATAATAGTCGCAAGCACCCACGGAATTCAACGGACCCATTCTTCAATCGAAATGGTAAAGCTATCCACCTTCTGGATTCGGCGTTTTTTGTCCTATTCATGAAGGATAACGCATCGTTCCGATCCAGGCTGGCTTCAAAAGCCGACTTGATCGAACTGGCATCAAAAGAATCCAGCAAGAACTCATCGTGCTGATCCGATTCCTTAGGATCGGCATGGTTTTCTTCTCCGCTGTCGGTGGTGCCATCGTGCTTGTTTTTGCCGGAAGATCCATCCAGAAGCGAGCTGAGTCCGAGTAGGGCTTCTTCACTCAAACGCAGGCCTTTGGAATCCGCAGCTGCTACAAGAAGCGGAACAAGTTCGGAATCGGTCTTCGCCGATGCACGCTTCACCATGGTCAGCAAGCGCTCGAAGCGTACGCTTTCAATAGGGATACCCAGGTACCTGAAGACTGCCGCCAACCTGGCCGATGCATTGCCGGAAAAAAGATCCCCATTGCCACCGAACACCGAAGCGGGTTTTGGCGTTTGTACCGTTTCGACTGGTTTACCCGGTTTTTCAAGCTTCCCCGGTTTGCCCGGGGGGACAAAAAAAGAAGCGTCCGCACGGGCTTTCTTAAACCCGCCGACGCTTTCCTTGGTACCTTCGAGTGTATGGGACAAATCCGATAAGGATCCAACCCCTCTGGTTTCCTTGCCGCTTCGGTCTATCGGAGAGCTGAAGTTTAAAACTCCGAAAGGCGCTCCGTCAGGAACGCCTGAACCCGCCGACAAGTTCCGGCTCAGGCTTGCGTTGTCTCCTGCGCTGCAGGAACAACGGCGACGACGGCCTTCTTGCGGATAAGCTCCTTGATCTTGGCGGCTTTTCCGATCTTGTCACGTATATAATACAGTTTGGCGCGACGGACCTTTCCGGGACGCATCACTTCGACTTTGGCTATGCGGGGCGAATGCAGGGGGAAAACGCGTTCCACGCCGACCCCGTAGGAATTCTTGCGGACCGTAAAGGAACGTCCGATTCCCGAGTTCTTGAAACAGAGGACCAGGCCTTCGTACACCTGGATGCGTTCGGTCTTGCCTTCGACGATCGTGAAGTGCACCTTGATGGAGTCACCAACCTTGAAGTTGGCGGCATTGGGCTTCATCTGGGAAGCGGCTATCGCCTTGATTTCGTTCATTTGCTCATTCCCCTTCGGACTCGCGAGGCTTTTTGGTAGGCATTTCCGCGTACCCGGCCTCTTCCAGTTCCTTGATAATCTTTGTTGTCTCGGCGGAAAACGTCCCGGCCGCCAATCCTGACCGGATCAGATCCGGACGGATACGCAGGGTTTTTTCGACCCGACGACGTAAACGCCACCGCCTGATATTCTCATGGTGCCCTGAAAGCAGGGCCTCCGGAACCCGGATGTTAGCATAAATTTCAGGGCGTGTATACTGGGGATACTCCAAAAGTCCGCCGCCAAAACTTTCCTCTTCCAGGGATTCCGCGTTGATCACGCCATCCACCAGGCGATAGACGGCGTCGATCACGACAAGGGCGGCAATCTCGCCTGAGGACAGCACATAATCACCTACGGAGATTTCGTCGTCCACGTACAGGTCTATGATTCGCTGATCCAGCCCCTCATAACGTCCGCAAACCAAAATCAGCTCGCTTTCGGCCGCCAACTCCTTTGCCATATCCTGATTGAACAGCTTGCCCGATGGAGTCAGATAAATGACCCGTGGGCGGGGCGGCTGGGTGGTTTCTGAATCAGCCACGGGGCATGCTTCATTCGGGTCGCGTGCTTCGGACAGGGCGGGTTTGTCGATGTTGGCATCAATACCAACACCCTGATGCTGCCGTACGCCCAGCGAATCGAGGCAACGCCCGATAGGTTCCGGGAGCATCAACATACCGGCACCGCCGCCGTAGGGGGCGTCGTCGCACTTGTGGTGCTTGTCCACAGCGAAATCCCTGATGTCTATGGAGCGATAGGAAACCACTCCCCTATCGATGGCCTTGGCCATGATGGAGGCGGAAAAAAAAGCATCGCAAATTTCGGGGAACAGGGACAGGACCGTGAATCTCACTCCAGAATCCATCCGTCCAGAAGTACGGCAGTTTGGGCCTTTAAATCCACGGGGCCAAAAAATTCATTCTTGAAGGGCACCAGCCTGGATTCTCCGGACGAAAGGGCAATCTCGACCAGTTGGGAGGCCGCGCCGTCCAGCACATCCTTGATCTCGCCTATCCTGACACCGTCCAGAATGACGGCCAGACCCTTGAGATCCTCTATGTAATATTCATCGCTTTCGAGGGGGGCGGCCGTATCGCGGGATGCGAGCAGTTCCCAGCCTGTCAGTATTTTGGCGGCTTCCGGTGTTTCGATGCCCTTGAACTTCATGACGAAGGACGAGGCCGAACCACCGGTTTCTTCCACGACGAAACGTTTTTCGACACCGTTTTTTTTCATCAGGACATTTTCAAGATCCACCAGATGATCTATCTCACCGGAATAGCTTTGGACCTTGACGAAGCCTTTGACGCCGAAAGGCGCCCGAACGACGCCTACCACGAACTTTTCGACCATCAAAGGCTCCGATCAGTCAAGGATTTCAAGCACCGAACGCTTGCCGGTCTTGACCGCCGCAGCGGACAGGACCGTGCGTATCGCCTTCGCGATGCGGCCGTGTTTTCCTATAACCTTTCCAATGTCCTCGTTGGCAACGCGCAACTCGAGTATCGTGGATTTTTCACCTTCGACTACGTTTACCGAAACGGCCGAAGGATCATCCACGAGGGATTTGGCGATATACTCAATCAGATCCTTTTCCATGAGTCGACTCCTTACCTCGTCCGGGTTGCATGGGAGACGGCCGGTTCAATGACGGCCGCGGCAACCGGAACTAGAGGGTGAAGTTCTTGCGGTTGAAGAGTTTGCGTACCGTGTCGCTGACCATGGCACCCTGGTCTACCCAGTGTCTGGCCCGGTCGGCATCGAAGGTAACCTGCTTCTCTTCCTTTTCGATAGGATGGTACAGGCCGATTTCCTCGATGGTTATTCCGTCGCGCGGGGCGCGTGAATCTATGACTACAATGCGGTAGTAGGGACGTTTCTTGGTTCCGAATCTTTTGAGCCGAATGCTGGCGCTCACACTTGTCCTCCTGGTTTCGTATCCCGGCAAGCGGGGCCCGATCAACCGAATCCATAACAAAAGGGGCTCGGGCTGACCCGCCCTCCTGTCACGGCGCGCCATGAAAGCGCGCAGGGTCTATATTTACAGGAAAACGGGCTTTTAGTCAACGACCCATGCGCGCCATCATGGCTTCGGCGGCCTTGGGGTTTTTACCCATTTTAGCCATCTTCTTCATCATGTTGCGGGTTTTCTCGAATTTCTTGAGCACCCGCGCGACTTCGCCCACCGAAGTACCCGAACCCCGGGCGATACGTGTGCGTCGGTTCGGCCCGATGATGAGGTGGTTGGACCGTTCCTTCCTCGTCATCGACGAGAGTATGGCCTCCTCGTATTTCAGGGCCGTCCTGTCTATATCCGCCTCGCTCAGCTTGCCGGCCATTCCGGGTATCATGTCGAGCATGGCGGACATGTTGCCCATCTTTTTCACCTTCCGCAGTTGATCAAGCCAGTCCTCCAGCGTGAAGGTTTCCTTCTCCATCTTGAACTGGAGTTCCTCGGCTTCCTGCTTGTTGGTGACTTCCTGGGCCTTTTCGACCAGCGATACGATATCGCCCATGCCCAGGATGCGGCCAGCGATGCGGTCCGGGTGGAAAAGCTCGAAGTCCTCCGGTTTCTCGCCGGTACCGATGAACTTGAGCGGCTTGCCGGTGACGGTCTTGAGGGAGAGGGCCGCACCACCACGGGCATCGGAGTCGAATTTGGTGAGCACCACGCCGGTGATGCCGATTTTCTCGTCGAAGGCCTTGGCGATATCCACCGCCGACTGTCCGGTCATGGCGTCCGCCACGAGGAGCAGCTCGTCGGGCTTGGCCGCGTCGCGAACGCGCACGAGCTCGGCCATCATCGCCTCGTCCAGTTGCAGCCGGCCTGTGGTATCCACGATCACCGTGTCGATCATGTTACGGCGGGCCCAGTCGAGGCCGCCCTTGACTACGACCACCGGATCGGAGGCGCCTTCAAGCTTGAATACGGGGATATCCAGACGGGAACCCAGAATCGAGAGCTGCTCGACTGCCGCGGGACGTATGAGGTCGCAGGCCACGAGGAGGGGCTTGCGACCCTGTTTCTTCAGCCTGAGGGCGAGTTTGGCGGAGCTGGTGGTCTTGCCGGAGCCCTGGAGTCCCAGCATCAACACCGTGGAAATGGTGTCCGGTCCTTTCAGCTTGAGGTCGCTGTGCTCGTCTCCCAGGAAGGAAACCAGCTTGTCGTGGACGATCTTGATGAACTGCTGGCCGGGGTCTACGGAACGCAGAACCCGCTCTCCCTTGGCCTCTTCCAAAGTGGAATTGACGAAGCGCCGCACGACCCGCAGGTTCACGTCCGCTTCGAGGAGGGCCATCTTTATGGCCTCGACTGCGTCCTCTACGTTCTTCTCGCTGATGGTCGCCTTGCCGGATACGGTGCGCAGGGCGTCGGATAGTTTTTGGGTGAGTTTTTCGAGCATGGTACTACTCCAGATCCTTGATGAAGGCGCGCAGGAAGTCCGCAGGAGAAATCTCGCGGTTCAGGATGCGATACAGGCCGGTGGAGATGGGCATGCGCAGCTTGTGTTTATCCGCCAATTCCATCACGTACTTGCCGGCGACGACGCCTTCCGGCAGGTAGCCTATCTCGCCTATGCGGGCGATGAGGTCGTCCAGGTCCTTGAAGGATGAAAGTATGTCCTTTTCGATGATTTCCCTGCCGAAGCGCCGGTTCCTGCCAAAAACCGACCTGCAGGTTACGTCCAGATCGCCTACGCCTGAGATGGAGGTGAAGGTTTCCGGGTGGGTGGCACCCAGCGCCTTTCCCAGTATCTGGATTTCGTTCAGGCCCGCCGCAAGGAGCAGCGATTCGGTACCGTCGCCGAAGATTTCTTCCATGCCCTTGTCGGCGGCGCTTGTCTTGAGTGCATCCAGCATGCCAAAGGCGATGGCCACCACGTTCTTGGCCGCCGCGCAGGCCTGCACGCCGATGACGTCGAAGGAGGAAAACACCAGCAGGCGGCTGGATTTGAGCAGGTCCCGGAAGCGGATGGACTGTTTGGCGCTTTCGCTGGCAGCTATCAGGCCGGTAATCCTGCCCCGGGACACTTCCTCCGCATGGCTGGGACCGGCGATATAGACCAGGTTCTGGCGGTAGAAGCCGGGAAGGTAATCTTCCAGGGTTTCCAGGATAAGGCGGGGTCCCTTGGCGGTGGGAATGAAACCCTTTGTGATGACGCCGATGGCCGTCTCGCCCTCACGGATTGACGGCACCTGGAGGATGCTCTTTACCGAGTTGAGCAGAAAGAGTGAGGGTGCGGCGAGGATGAGGAATTCCTTGCCGGAAGCAACTTCCTGAGGATCCGTGAGCGCATGGAGGGTTTCCGGCAGTTTGACTCCGGGCAGAAAGCGGGAATTGATCCTGTTCGTATTGATGTCTGCGGCCGTCTCCGTCTCGTGGCTCCAGATGTCCACCGTATTGCCCTTGTCGGCTATCACCTTGGCAACAGCCGTCCCCCAGGCACCGGCTCCCAGGACTCCTACGCGTGCATTCATGGTTTTTCCTTTACGAGTCGTTCGAATTCCGCCGTACGTTCGGCGATGAGCGCTATTCCGCCCTCCCAGAATGCCGCGCCGCTGATATCAAATCCGGCGCTGCGGGCTACATCCTCGGCGCTCGCGCGGCCGGTCATGCGCAGGAGCGACTGGTAATCGGCGGCGAAGGCCGGCCCTTCTTTCCTGTAACGGGCGTACAGGCCCAGGGCAAAGAGCAGTCCGAAGGCATAGGGAAAATTGTAGAACGCGAGGCTGGGTATGTAGTAGTGGCCCTTGACCGCCCACATATAGGGATGGAGCAGGTCCGGGTCCAGGGCATCCCCGTAGGTGGCTTTCTGCGCGTCCAGCATCAGGGCGGAAAGTTCATCCGGTGACAGTTCGGCTTTTTCCCGCCGTTCGAAGATGGATCGCTCAAAATAGAAGCGCGAGAGTATATCCACCACGACCTGGCAGGAATCCTGCAGGTTCATTTCGATGAGGCCGAGCCTTTCGGCGGGTGTGGCCTTAGCCAGCGCGCTTTCCAGCACAACGGTCTCCGCGAAAATGCTGGCCGTCTCGGCCAGGGTCATGGGATAGGCCGCCTGCGAGCGGGGAAGGTCCTTGATAAGTTCGTGGTGCCAGGCGTGGCCCAACTCGTGGGCCAGCGTGCTGACCGACGAGAAAGAACCCTCGAAGTTGCACAGGATCCGCGAATCGCCCTTGATCGGAAAGTCGGTACAATAGGCGCCACCGACCTTGCCTGCCCGGGGTTCAGCGTCGATCCAGTTGAATTCGAAGGCGTGACGCGCGAAATTGCCAAAAGCCGGAGTGAAACCGGAGAAACGGTCGATGATGAAATCCTTGGCCTCCGGGTAGGACCAGTGCCTGCCGGTAGCCGGTGCAGGGGCGAATAGGTCAAAAAAGGCGCAACGTTCCACACCCAGGAGCCTGGCCTTGGCCTTGAGGTAGCGCCTGAAAACTGGCAGCGAGCCTTCCATGGCGTGTATGAGCGCGTCGAGGGTGCCCTTTTCCATCCGGGCCTGGAAGCACGAGCGTTCCAGGGCACCGGCCCAACCACGCCGCTTGTTCAGGCTGAGGTAGAAGCCCTTGACGCCGTTGAGCGACGCCGCAAGCGGCAATTCAACGGCTTTCCAGGCTTCCTGCTCGGCCCTGAACGCCCTCTCGCGTACGGCACGATCGCTGTCGTGGGCCAGGTTCCGTAGCTCGATCGCCGTTTTCCTTTCGCCGGTAGACGGATCCCAGAGGGCTGTGGCGGTTGAGGTAATGGCCTCGTGGAGGCGGCTCCAGGCGTCGCCCCCGGAGCGGGAAAGATCGTTGGCAAGGTCTTCCATCTCGCTCGGCATCTGTTTGGAAGCGAGTTCGAGCTGTTCCAGCAGGAAGAAGCCATAACCGGAGAGTCCCGGCAAGGAGTTGCCCGCGACGACAGAGGCCGCAAGGGTGCGGATGGATTCGGCTTGCCCGGCCAGGCGCTCGCGAAAAATGACCACCGCCTTGGCCAGGGGCAGCGAGAGCGCTTCCAGCGCGTTTATAGCCGCCAGAGCACGGGCATTGCCGGTGTCGGTCGTGTAGACGGCATTCGCGTAGGCTTCGAGGTTCTCGGAAAGGTCGCCCGCTTCTTCCAGCAGGTTCAGTGCCCGGAGTACCCGTGGTGCGAGTTGTGCGGCATCTGAGGGGAAGGGTAGCACAAGTTCTTCGAGCAAGGAAGCGGAAAGCTGCTCCAGCAGGGTGCAGTCCCGGGAATATTCGCCAGCGTCAAAGGACGGATAAATTGGCCCCAAATCCCAACGGGGAAGGCCTGCATCAGAACCAACCATCGTTTCCATCCTCCCAGCTTATCAATTCGCTATCCCTGAAAAACAGGGCAATCTCCCGTTCCGCATTCGCAGGAGAATCCGAGGCGTGTATGATGTTCAGGCGGGTATTGAAACAGAAATCGCCGCGGATGGTGCCGGGAAGGGCTTCCTGCACGTTGGTGGGACCGCACAGGCGCCGGAGTTTGGAAATGACGTCGGCACCCTCCAAAACCAGGGCGACCACCGGGGCCGAGATGGTATAGCTTATAAGCTTATCGTAGAAATCCTTGCCTTTGTGTTCCGCATAATGGGTTTCAGCCAAGGAGCGGTCTATCTTCATGAGTTTGAGGGCCACCAGCTTGAGTCCCTTCCGCTCGATCCTGAGGAGCACCTCACCTACCAGCCTGCGCTGCAACACGCCGGGTTTCAACATCGCAAAACTGCGTTCAACGGCCAAAATTCACTCCTGCACTGATGCACAAACGTATGCGAAGATCGTGTCGAGGCGATCGGCACGACCGGCGCAAGGGATAATAGCGAAAATCGGAGTCTTTTGCCAGATGCCTGGTTTGTAGCATGAAAATCAAGGCATACGACACCATGTGCCCGGTATCAGGCCCCCCGGTGTCAGGATTCCCGTCAGCCTGCTACCTTTTATCAGGTGGTGGCGGGCACCGCATCGAAGACGCGCTTGAAATCGTAACGCGGCTGGATGGAATGGCCAGGGG
>CAXNJE010000021.1:0-30024 GCA_964202565.1 Breznakiellaceae bacterium
GTGGTGAGCTTTTTCTTGGCTACGATGTTTCTGTCGATTATGAGGGTGTCGTCGTTCTGTTGGAGCCAAGCGCGGATTTTGCTCCTGGCTTTGGCGGTACGAACTGCTCTCAGCCAATTGAGATGCGGGTGGGCCGAGGGTGAGGTCTGGATCTCGACCACCTGGGTGTTTTTCAATTCAGCACTAAGCTGTATGATGGATCCGTCGGCTTTAGCCCCTATACAATGGTCGCCGATGGCGGAATGGATGTGATAGGCAAAATCGATTGGGGTAGAACCGGAGGGTAGTTCGATTACATTGCCTTTGGGTGTGAAAACATAAATCGAATCCTTCAGAAGTTCCCTTTTGATATCCTCCAGGAAGGAACCGGAGGTCAGCTGAATATTGTTCCAGCTTTTAAGCCGGTTCACTATGGATACGTCTTCAAGCTTGACTATCTCGTTCGTGCTTCCCTTTTTATATAACCAATGGCTTGCGATACCGAATTCAGCGATACGGTGCATCTCGGCAGTACGAATCTGGATTTCAATCAGCTTGCCATCCCAACACATGACTGTGGTATGGAGGCTACGGTAGCCATTTGCCTTGGGCATGGCTATGTAATCCTTAAAACGCCCTTCAAGTGGCTTCCACAAACGGTGGACAATACCCAACAAGGTATAACAATCGTTTTGCTCTTCACAGAAAATGCGAAGGCCCATTAAGTCGTATAGTTCTTCAGCTCCCTTATTCCTTTTTCTCATTTTCTGATAAATGGAATAAAAATGTTTTGCCCGGGAACTCATGGTGATATCAATACCGGAAAGGACGGCTTCCTTTTGGATGGTCTCCTGAACCCGATTGAGGAAATCCGCGCGCTCCCCTTTCTTGAGGGCTACTATCTGCTTTATCTGCTCATAGGCATCCCGATTGAGGTGCTTGAGTGAAAGATCTTCAAGTTCATCTTTCATCCAGGAAATACCGAGTCGATCAGCGAGGGGGGCGTAAATATCCAGACATTCCTGTGCATTGGATTTTTGCCGGTCTGCCGGTAAATATTGTAGGGTGCGCATATTGTGAAGCTTATCCGCAAGCTTGATCAGGATGACCCTGATATCCTTGACCATGGCGAAAAGCATCTTCCTGATGCTTTCGGCTTCCTGCACTGTCTTGTTTTTTGAAGAAAGATCGTCGATCTTGGTGACCCCATCGACCATCATCATGACATCCGGGCCAAAGCGATCGCGGAGTGAATCCTTTGTGGCGCTGGTATCCTCCAATGAGTCGTGTAATAGTGCCGCGATGATGGTGTCGGGGTCCATTTTTAATTCGATAAGTAATTGTGCAACCCCTATGGGATGCACGATGTAGGGGTCACCGGAGGCGCGTTTTTGTTCCAGATGGAGTGTGTCAGCCCAAGTAGCGGCTTCGAGGATTCGATCGCGATCTTTTTCAGAATAGGTTGATATTAGTCTGAAAAATTCTTCGATCAGTGTGTTCATGGCCTTTTTCCCCCGAATACACGTTCCTTTCCTTCAAGATCCCGGCGCAGTGCGAAGTTTGAGAAACCGGCGAGCATGAGGAATTCTTCAATGCGCTCAGTCTGCTCGCTACTGGCTTCAATCAACAGTTGTCCTCCGGAATGTAGTTTTACGGCTGCCTGGGATATGAGACGTCGGATAAGATCCAGCCCATCGGGACCACCGTCCAGGGCTATTCTCGGCTCCCCGCGTACCTCGGCTGAAAGCCGGTCGATCTGCAAGCTAGGCACGTAGGGCGGGTTGGAAACGATAAGGTCAAACTTGCCCTGAACCTCTGCAAGCAAGTCGCTTTGGAAGAATTGGATGGGTTTTCCATCCGGAATTATCCGGGATAAAAGTACTTCTGCATTATGGCGGGCTATATCGAGTGCGGCCATGGAAATATCGCTGGCGGTCACATCACAATCGGGGTGCCCGGCTTTTATTGAGATGGCAACGCAACCCGAGCCGGTGCACGCATCAAGCACCTGCAGAGCTCGGTTTGCGGTAGGGGAATGTAGTTTCAACAACTCCAACGCCCAATCTACGAGTGTTTCGGTATCGGGTCTGGGAACCAGCACCGCCGGGCTGACCATGAAGTCCATACCGTGGAATTCCTTTTTACCCAGGATATAGGCAACACATTCACCGTTTTTGCGACGATCAATATACTGTTGAAATTGTTGCAGATTTTCATCGCTCAGCGTATCGAAGGCATGTGTATACAGGTAGACCCTGTCCACTCCGAGCACGGCTGAAAGAAGCATGGAGGTGTCAAGATTGGGGCTGGTACTTCCTGATAGTCTGACCAGGTGTATCCCGCTATCCAGCGCTTCGCGGAGGTTCACGATGCTGTCGCTTTGAGCAACTCCTCGCGCGCGGTAAGCTTGAGCGCGTCGAAGAGCTCGGCGACGTCTCCTTGCATGATCAGGTCAAGCTTGTAGAGTGTTAGATTGATGCGATGGTCGGTGAGTCGGTTTTGGGGGAAATTGTAGGTCCTGATCCTTTCGGAGCGATCACCCGAACCTACCTGGCTTCTGCGGGCTTCGGCCCTTTCGGCATGGGCTTTCTCTTCCTCCATCTCAAAAATCCGGGCCCGGAGGATTCGCATGGCTTTGGCTTTATTTTTGATCTGGCTCTTCTCGTCCTGGCATTGCACCACGATTCCTGAAGGCATATGGGTGATCCTGACTGCGGAATCTGTCGTATTGACGCACTGGCCTCCCGGGCCACCGGCACGCATGACATCGATGCGCAAATCCTCTGTGCGTATGTTTATTTCTGTTTCTTCGGCCTCAGGAAGAACCGCTACCGTTACCGTGGAAGTGTGAATGCGGCCGGAGGCTTCCGTTGTGGGCACGCGCTGGACCCGGTGGACCCCTGACTCGTAACGAAGGTTTTCATAGACGTTTTTTCCGCTTACGGAGAAAATGATTTCCTTCAGCCCCCCCAGCTCGGTTTCGCTGGAGCTCATTATTTCTATCTTCCAACCTTTGTTTTCTGCAAAGCGGGAATACATCCGAAACAAGTCGGAGGCGAACAAGGCAGCTTCATCTCCGCCGGCGCCTCCGCGGATTTCCATGATGATGTCTTTCTCATCCAGGGGATCCCGGGGAATAAGGAAGAATTTTATGCGGTCCTCTGTCTCGTTGAGCTGGGTTTGCAGATTTTGCAGTTCTTCCTTGGCTAGTTCCTTCATCTCGGCGTTTTTTTCATCTTTCAGGATAGCGTTGGTGTCTGCGATCTGTGTTTCGAGCATGGTTCGCGTCTGATTCATCGAAACCAATGATGTAAGGTGCGAATGTTCCCGCATGATGTCGCGGTACCTGTTCTGATCCTTTGCGAGGGAAGGGTTCTGGATAAGTTCTTCCAGCTCTTTATGGCGTGCGATGAGGGATTCCATGCGCTCATTCATATCAGGCCTGCTCTTCGAAGGCTGGGCATGAATAAATTACCAGCTCCATGGCCGAATTTTTTTCCCTGTTGGTTAGATCCTTGATGGATGTCTTGAGGGTTTTATGTATTCGGCAGTTGGGAAGCTGTCGGCAAAGGGGACAAGCCCCGTTGCCGCGTGGATTGATATCGACTTGCATGGGTATAAAATAACAAAAATCGTAAAGTTTCGCAATGCGCGGATCAGGCTGCCCGTTTTGCCGGTTTGAAAAAACCAAACAGGCTGCCGCAGAAGCCGCCGGCGACATGGGCGAATTCGGAAATGTTGTTGGATTGGAAAGAGTTCAGGATTTCCCTGCCCAAATACAGTGCCAGGATGAGGATGAACGTGAGAGGTACCTCGCCTTTATTGAAATTGGTGAAGGAAGCCAGCAGTATCATCATGAAAACAACGCCGGATGCTCCCATCAAGGCCGTGGGAAAAAGGAACACATTCAATAATCCCGTCACCAAAGCTGTCAGCAGGATCATGATGAATAAGGTAAATGATCCGTAATTCATTTCAAGTATGGGACCTATAAGCAAGATGAAAGAGAAGTTTGAAACCAGGTGATTCCAGTCGGCATGTCCAATCACATGGGTGAAAACCCGGATCCAGTCCATGATTTTGGCGGCATTGAAGCCGGATTTGCCTGGAACCATAAAAAAATTGGCTGTGAGGCCGGGCAACAGCGTTTTGCTCAGCAGAAGAACCAGAGCACAGAGGAAAGCGAAGCTGAGGGTTGTAGGAGCGTTATATTTTATCCGCATTTTTTCTGTCCCCGATAGTAAGTTGCAGTTCGACCGGACAGTGATCCGATCCAAGTATATCCGGTCTGATGAAGGATTTGGAAACCGAAGGCATGAAGGCCTCGTCTACACAGTGATAGTCGATTCTCCATCCCACGTTCTTTTCCCGGGCACGCATCCGGTACGACCACCAACTATAATGCCCTGTTTCACCAGGATGCTGCCTTCGGAATGTATCCGCAAATCCGGCCTTGGTGAACACATCCATCCAGGCCCGCTCTTCCGGGAGGTAACCGGGATTCCCTTCATTGCTTTTGGGTCGCGCAAGATCGATGGCCTCATGGGCGATGTTGTAATCCCCGCAGAGTACCAATCGGCGACCTTTTGCCACCAGTTCTGAGCATTTTTCCAGAATCGCCGCGCAAAAGGCGAGTTTGTAGCCAAGCCTGGCTCCGGCATCCTGGGAGTTGGGGAAATAAGCGGAGATAAGGGTGAAACTGTCATAATCCGCCATCAATACGCGACCTTCATCATCGAAATCGGAAACCCCGAGGGTTTGTACATCCAGAGGCTTTTCACGGGTATAGATGGCAACACCGGAATATCCGGCTTTTTTGGCGCAAGCCCAGTAAACATGATAAGGCTTGCCGCTTAGGTCCTTGATATTTATGAGCTCATCGGATAACTGGTTCGGATTCGCTTTTGTCTCCTGGAGACAGAGCATGTCCGGTGCATCGCTGCTTAGCCAAGCTACAAAGCCCTTTTTTTCGACAGCGCGGATACCGTTTACATTCCAGGAGATTATACGCATGACTCGACTATAAGCAAAACCGGGGAATGCGGCAAGCAGGATGCTTGGCAAGGAATGGAAGACGTTGTTTTACGGACTTCTTTTGGCTATCTTATACATGCGATATAGTTGAATTGAAGGTTGGGATTGATGCCGCAAAATGACGGAATAGGGACGGGGTTAGCTGAAAGACGGGTTACCAGGCTGGCCGAACCGGACAATTACCGGGTGGTGCTGCTCAACGATGATTATACCACCAAGGAGTTTGTGGTTGCGGTCCTGGTGGCTATCTTCCAGAAAGGCATCCCCGAGGCTACACGTATCATGGAGGATGTCCATAAGAAAGGGCGGGGAATGGTTGGTATGTATTCTTGGGATATCGCGGCGACAAAAGCCGATCAGGTACATGTGTTGGCTCGAAAGAACGAGTATCCCTTACGTTGTCTTGTTGAGAAAGTCTAGGTTTTCGGAGGAAGCATGAAGATCAGCCGCCATGTGCAGGCGATCATAAACGCCGCATACAATGAAGCCAAGGTCAGGAATCACGAATACCTGACCCCGGAGCACGTCCTGTACGCTTCACTCTCGTTCGATCAGGTACAGGATATCCTTTCAGCCTGTGGAGCGGATTTGGAGCAAATAAAAAAGGGCATGGAAAATTATTTCGAGCAGAAAGTCCCGGTGATGGAGAACTCGGAGCCTACCCAGACGGTTGGTTTTCAGAGCGTCCTGGAGAGGGCTGTCCTGCAGTCACAGGCTTCCCAGAAAAAGGAACTCGAAATCGCGGATATCCTGGTTTCCCTCTATGATGAGGAAAGCAATTATTGTGCCTATTATTTGCGGAAATCGGGGGTGAAGCGCTTGGCTTTGCTGGAAGTTATTTCCCATGGCAGGATAGGGTCAGATTTGGACGGGGAAATGGATGCCGTCGATGGCGATGATGCGGACGACGATGGGGAATACGTGAATCCGGAAAGCTCTGATTCGGATGTGGCTGATGAGGCGGCTCCGGTCATAGGACCCCGTTCCAAACAGTCCAAAAAGAGTGCCCTTGAGCGTTTTACCAGTGACCTGACGATTCTTGCCCGTGAAGGAAAACTTGAACCTGTTATTGGACGGCACGCGGAATTGGACAGGACCATCCAGGTCCTTTGCAGGCGACTGAAGAATAATCCCATCCATGTGGGTGATTCGGGTGTCGGAAAGACCGCGGTGACCGAGGGTTTGGCCCAACGAATCGTGGCGGGGCGGGTTCCACCCACCCTCAAGGATTTTTCGATCTATTCCCTCGATATGGGCGCTCTGGTGGCGGGAACCAAGTACCGGGGAGATTTCGAGGAACGGGTCAAGCGGGTTGTGGATGAAATCCTTAAAAAAGACAAGGCCATACTCTTCATAGATGAGATCCATACCATAGTGGGAGCCGGAGCGGTATCCGGTGGATCCCTGGATGCTTCGAATCTGTTGAAACCGGCACTCAGTTCCGGCAAGATCCGCTGTATTGGTTCTACCACCCACGAAGAATACACCAAGTATTTCGAGAAGGATCGTGCCCTTTCGCGTCGGTTTCAGAAAATAGACATCCTGGAACCTTCCGAGGACGATGCGGTAGCCATTCTGAAAGGCCTGCGAACCAAGTATGAGGAATATCACAAGGTCAAATACAGCGACGAAGCCCTTGAAGCCGCAGTGAAACTTTCCTCCCAGTTCGTGACAGAGCGGCGCTTGCCGGACAAGGCCATCGATGTAATCGATGAGGCCGGGGCATTCGCCCGTATCGAAGCCTTCAAGCGCCTTGAAGCCCAATCCGGTTATTCCTTGAAGCCGGAGGTTGCCGAACCCCTTTCCGCCGCTGGGGTTGACCTGGAAAGTCAGGAAGAGATTATCCCCATCGGGGTGCCCCAGATAGAGACGGTAGTCTCACGGATAGCCAGGATTCCGGAACGGACGGTGGGGGAGAATGAAAAGGATAAGCTGAAAGCCCTGGATTCCCGCTTGAGGGAACGCATTTTTGGACAGGATTCCGCGATTGAAGCGGTTGTCAAGGCCGTGAAGCGCTCCCGTGCCGGGTTCAGGGCAGCGGGTAAACCCATTGCCAATTTTCTTTTTGTCGGCCCCACCGGGGTTGGCAAGACTGAGCTGGCCCGTCAATTGGCGGATCTGCTCGGGTCTACGCTCCACCGTTTCGATATGAGTGAATACCAGGAAAAACATACTGTGAGCCGTCTGATTGGTTCGCCTCCAGGTTATGTCGGATACGAGGAGGGGGGCTTGCTTGTGGATGCTGTCAGGAAGCAACCCAACGCAGTCGTGTTGTTGGACGAAATAGAGAAAGCCCATCCTGACGTGTATAATATCCTCTTGCAGATTATGGATTATGCCACCTTGACCGACAACAACGGCCGTAAGGCTGATTTTCGCAACGTTGTGCTGGTTATGACCAGCAACGCGGGTGCCAGGGATATCGGAAAGAACCTGATAGGGTTCGGCGAGCGTCAGAATGGCGACGACGTAGTCAATGATGCGGTAGAAAAGATTTTTACTCCAGAATTCAGGAATCGCCTGGACGCGATTGTACGTTTTGGCCAACTTGAAGGCAAGACAATCCAGTCCATAGTCCGTAAGGAATTGGACTCTTTCCGTACCCAACTTACGGAGAAAAAGGTGGAGCTGGAAGTGACCGAATCGTGCATTACCCAGCTCGCCGAAGATGGTTACAGCAAGGAATTCGGTGCCCGCAATATTGCCAGGGTGGTGGAGGAAAAGATAAAATCCTTTTTTGTGGACGAGGTCCTGTTCGGACGCCTGGAGTCAGGCGGCAAGGCTGTTGCCGATTGGGTGGATGGCGCTTACAAGATAACGGTGCAGGACTGATTCCTCGTGGTCCGAGCTTCAGGAAGCGGTAATACTGATAATTTCCCCTTTCTTTCGGAAAGGGAGCGTTTTACATTTCCGCGACCCAAAGCACGGATGGGGATTGAAAGTCTGGTAGGAGCGGGAGGTAACCTTTCTCCCGGCATGCTTCTTTCAGCCTACGAACAAGGTGTTTTCCCTTGGTATTCCGAGGGGGAACCCATCCTGTGGCATTCCCCGAATCCGCGTTTCATCATTTTTCCGGAAAAATTGCACATCTCCTACTCCATGCGAAAGGTTATGAGGCAACATATATTCGACCTTCACCTGGACCGGGATTTCGGAGCAGTAATCCGTGCCTGTTCCGAGGCCGAGAGGCCTGGCCAGAATGGTACCTGGTTAACGGAAGAAATGATGGACGCCTATATCGAACTCCATAGGCTTGGTTGGGTCCACTCTTCTGAAGCTTACCAGGGAGACCGTCTTGTGGGTGGATGCTACGGCATACGCCTTGGTAATGCTTTTTTTGGAGAATCCATGTTCGCCAAGGAATCGAACTCCTCAAAGGCCGCTTTCCTGAGTCTAGCCGGGCTGCTGTTCTTGGATGGAGTCAAATTTATAGATTGTCAGGTTCATACTGATCATCTGGAAAGTTTAGGCGCGGTGGATGTACCTCGGGAACGTTTCATCGGTCTGCTCGAGGCGGCACTGACCGAGCGCAATGGACTTATGAGGGAGGCTGGGATGTATACGGAACTTGACAAAGCGGACCATCGGGGCAATTGGGGAAGCCTCTATCCGGATTTCAGGCTTCAGCAATTCTGGTCTGATCCTGTGGTGCCTTTTTCTGGTGTTTGAATTTTCGTATAAATTCCATTTTAATATCCGCTTCTGTTTTTTACTGCCCTTGTCCGGATGCGTTCATTGCCGCCCAGTCTGATAGAATTTTCTTCAATCCCTCATCCAGAAGTTTTAGGCGTTCCCCGCAGTCGGGGCAGATGAATCGCCCATCGTCCATGTTTTTTTTTGCGCAGCCGACGCATAAAGTTTTTCCGCAGGATGTGCATGAACCTGCTGGCATTTCATCCGGCGGCTCCGCAACCAAGCGTATGCCGGGAGTCGTAGTTGCGAATTTGTCCACCTTCCAGGTAAGGGTGCAAGCGGCACAGGAGACTTTACGCGTTGTCGCTTCCGTATATTGTTCCCGTAATTCCGCTGCCTTGGCGGCGGCATTTGATCCCGCTCTGGATGAGTGTTCCAAAAGAAGGATATTTTCTTCTGCCGCCTTCCATCTGCCCATGGAAAGTAATGTCCAGGCCAAGCCTGAAAGTAGCGCCGGATCTTCCGGCTTTCTTTCAAGGCCGATTCGGTAGCAGGCTTCCGCCCTTGGGTACTCCCCTTTTTTTATGGCAACGTAAGCTATCAGGTCGAGGGTTCTCGTCCCGGGGTATAATTCGTAGCTTTTGGCCAAGGCCTCATCCGCTTCTCCGTATAGTCCGAGTTCGATCAGGCATGAAGCTTTATTCCGCAGAAAATCCGGATCATCAGGCTCAGCCGTCAGCGCTTGGGCGTACGCTTCGACAGCTTCTTCCCACCGGCCAAGGCGGGCGAGTATGTGCCCTGCGGCGTTGGCCAACTCTCCCTTCGGGTCATCGATTTTGGCATGGGGGCGCGCCTTTTCTGGATTAGGTTGATAGTCCAGTATTGCGAGGGCGTTTTCTGTCTCGCCCCGTAGATAACTTAGCTCAGCCTTGTTCGCCTGTACAGCCGGTTCATTTGGAAGCAGTCTTGCTGCTTTTTCCACGTATCTGGCGGCTTCTTCATGATCTCCCCTGGCCAGGAATATTTGGGCTGCCAGATTAGCCAACCAGGGATCTTCCGGACCGACAGCCAGGGCGCTCTGCAGTTCCCGCATCAACTCCGGATCCGATGGGTTTGACCCGATGAGGAAAAGGCTTTCAGTAAGCCGGAAACGGAAGGTGGTAAAGGTTGGTTCAAGTTCAATGGCCTGACGGAAATAGGGAATCGCTTCTTCCCTCTTGCCCATGCGGGTTCGAAGGAGTCCGCGAAGGTAGGGAATCGTCGCATCGAATCCAATTTTTTTACCCCTGGATTTTTCCCGAAACAAGCGGTCCGCCTCCGCCAGTTCATTCTCGGCCTTATTCCAATCGCCCAGAGCGAAAGCATATTTTCCAGCGAGGGCCCGGGCTGCGAAATTGTCGTGGTCGAGGTCGGATAGGCGGGCAAGGCTCAGAGCCAGATCGTTGTAGGATTCGGAAGCAAGGAATGCATTGCCTGCCTTCATATAGCGGTCGAAGGCGGCTGTGGGATCGCCCGAGCGTTCCAGGGCGCGGGCGGCGTTATTGGCCAAAAGTCCGTTTTTTGGATCCAGAAAAAGGGCCTTATCGTAGGCTTCAGCGGATTTTGTCCAAGCGCCAAGATTCCAGAAAGCGTGGCCTAAAAGATTCCACAGCGAAGGGTCGGCCGGAAAAAATGAAAGTGCAGCTTCCGAGTGTTCCCTCAGTTCGGCGAAACGATTTGCCAGATAGAGAAGTTTGGCTTTTTCCGCGAGGGCTTTATGCGCTTCGTCTGATTCCGGATCCGCTTCCACGCAGCGATCAAGGTATTCTTCAGCTTCGGGAATAAGTGAGAGTCTTAGGGCACAATCCGCCGCGAGCAATAGTTCTTTGGGGCTACGGTTTCCCATTTCGCCAGCGGCTACGGAATTGCCGGTATCCCGGCTCTGTTTCCACGCTCGCTTGAGCTGGACCAAGGCCGAAAGCGCCTGGTTGGAAGCGAGGAAGGTTTCGGCAAGTCGGATACGGGCTTTTGGGTCTATTTTTATATACGAATTCCAGCGAACAAAATCCGCCTCTACGTCCACAGGCCGCGAATCTAGTCTAAGATGGAGAAACTTAACCGTGACAGCACCGGGCTCTCCATAATCGGCTGCGGCCAAAGCTATCCTGCCACTTGAATGGGTATTATCAGTCACCTCACCAGCCCAGGCATCATTGATGATTACGCATATTCTATCACCCAGAACAATAAGCCTGATTTTGACATGGGTATGTGCGGAAACCGGTGCGCCAAACTCAGTCCAGGCTATAAGTGGCATGGGGGAACCGTTAAAAACCGCATCGAGCCGAAAAAGGCCCTTGGTTGAAACAAGAATCGAGTAATAATCCCTGTCATCGGAGTATCTGAACAATAATCCAGCCGCAGCGTAGGCTGAGCCATGAAATGACAATACAGTTTCAACCCTCAGATCGGTATACCGGTACCAGGAATTTTCTGTCCATACGATGGTGTTTTTCTTGAGGACTTCCAATTCATAGCTATTGTGTGAAAAGCGAGATCGATAGTTTTCTTCAAGCTCTTCACGAAAGCGCGCATTCCGGGGTGAAGGAAAATCGGTGCTCCAGCGTTCCTCCCGTAGTGAGTCGGTATTTGTCGCGTCTCGCCGGAATATACTTTTGATCAAACCCCACATGGCCCTTATCTTGTAGCGCAAAACTGGCTGAAAGTCCATGCAGACCCATGCTCCAGGACATGGTATGCGTTATTACTATTTTATATTATAGTTGAGTCGTGGTCTTAAAGCATCACAATATCAAGTTGGCTTCGCTTTTCGCGATTATCGGCATCGTTGCCCTTTCTCCTATCCATGCACAAAGCACCTCCATACTTTCGTCTCTCCGTGTAGTTTGCGACGATAATTATCCTCCCTACGCGTTCCGGTCCGACACAGGCGAGATTCAGGGAATTATTCCTGATCAGTGGAAAGCTTGGTCCGAGTATACCGGTTATTCTGTCGATTTCCGCGCCATGAATTGGGTCGATGCGCAGAAGGAAATGGCTGAAGGAAGGGCCGATGTGCTGGATTCAGTTTTTCGAACCCCGGAACGTGAGAAACAGCTAGATTTCCTGTCCGCGTATGCCACGATCAAGGTTTCGGTTTTTTACCATTCATCAATTTCCGGCATCGCTTTGACTAGGGATTTAAGGGGATTCCGGGTAGGTGTAAAAGCGGGAGATGCCTCCATCGGGGTGCTTAGACGGGATGGTATCAGGGACCTTATAGAATACCCCAGCTATGAGGCGATCATCCGCGCTGTGGCAGCCCAGGAACTACGGGTTTTTTGCATGGATGAACCACCGGCTCACTATTTTCTGTATAAATATGATTTGGACAAGGATTTCAGAAGCGCCCTGGATTTGTATTCCGGCCAATTTCATAGGACACTACGCAAAGATCGTAAACCGCTTTCCGATGGCTCCGATTTGTATAGCCTTGTCGCGACAGGGTTTCAGTCAATTCCTCCCAAAGTCTACAAGGATATTGAAAGGCGCTGGTTCGGCCGGTCCTTGCAGCCTTCCATCGATTGGCGCCTGCTTTGGATCATAGTTTTCGGGGCCGTCCTGATCATTCTGGTCCTGGTGGTCAACGGTCTCATCCTACGGACACGGATCAGGCTAAAAACAATGGAAGTGTTGAAAAATGCCCGGGCTCTGGCTTCGAGCGAGCGAAAAAACCGGGCGTTCATTTCAGCCCTGCCTGATTTGTTTTTCATAACCGATGGCAAGGGGCGGTATATCGAGTTCATAACATCGAATCCCGCGATACTGTATAAGCCGGCGGAAGAACGCTTGGGTAAAACCATAGTCGAAACTGGATTGGATACCCAAATCTCCTCGCAGTTCATGAATGCGATATCCTCCATCCTGGGAGGCAAGGAATTCGAGGTGATCGAATATGATCTTACGCTGGCGGCGGGCAGGAAGCATTTTGAGGCCCGAGCCGTCCCTCTCGAAGTGGATCGCGTGCTTTTCATCATTCGCGATATAACCGATAAATGGTCGGCGGAGAAGAAAGTAGCTGAATCGCTCCAGGAAAAGGAAATATTATTAAAAGAAGTCCATCACCGTGTCAAGAACAATATGCAGGTCATTTCCAGCCTGATCCAATTGCAGTCTGCTTCTATCCAAAATGAACACGACCGGGCAAAGCTGGATGAAACCCAACAACGAATACGCGCCATGGCTCAGGTTCATGAATTCCTATATCGTTCGGAGAATTTGTCGTCCCTGAATATAGCCGAATACATCAAGGGCCTGTATCACGAGCTGGCATCATCTTATTGTGAAGCTTCCCGGGATATAAGCGCCGATCTTGATTTGGATCCTATAGAGATCAATCTTGATATCGCCATTTCCTTGGGGCTCCTGATTAATGAGCTGGTCTCGAATTGTCTTAAATATGCGTTTATTTTGGGTAGAAACGGGCATCTATGCATAAGCCTGAAGCAAAGGGTTGATGGAAAAAAAGTGCTGGTGGTTGCTGATGATGGACCAGGTTTGCCGGATAATTGGGAACAAAGGTCGCAGGCTACGCTTGGACTAACCTTGGTGCGTTCCCTTGCCCAGCAATTGCGTGGTGAACTTGCTTTCTCCACGGGGCCGGGAGCCAAGGTCGAATTGGTCTTCTGATAAAAGGCCGATCCGGATGAACCGGATCGGCTTGCATGAATGCGGTCCTCGACGTGTCAGGATGGGAGGACGGCAAGGTCCGGGTCTTTTCCGGCCTCATCATAACCCTTGACCAATTCGTCCATAAGTTCCTTCACCGGTACGATTTTCTTTACCCGTGGGGCATTTACACCTGCGAAGACGAAGCCCTTGTCCATTATCCCCTTTTGTGCGTTCAGCAAGGCCAGTGAAATGCAATAGGGTGCCTTTTCCACATCGCAGGTGATTATGCAATGGTAAGGGCAGGTGTAGGGTTTTCTCTTTCCCATGCGTACATCGTCGAGGAATTTGTTCTTAATCGCACGTCCAGGCATGCCTACAGGGCTGGAAATGATCTCCAGGTCGCCTTCCTTGGCGTCCACAAAGGCTTTCTTGAATGCGGTTGATGCATCGCATTCCTCTGTCGCCACAAAGCGGGTTGCCATCTGCACCCCCGATGCTCCCAGGTCGATGAATCGCCTGATATCGGCTCCGGTAAAGACTCCGCCGCCTGCGATTACGGGGATGCGGACTCCGGCTTCAGCTTCAAAGGGTTTCATCGCCTCGACCACTTGGGGTACGATTTCTTCCAACGAAAAATTCGGATCCTCGATTTGATCAGCTTTATACCCAAGATGTCCACCGGCTTTCGGTCCTTCCACGACAAATCCGTCGGGCAGACGTTTATACTTGTCCAGCCAGCGTCTGGCGATGAGGGCCGCTGCGCGGGCGGACGACACTATGGGGACTAGTTTGGTCGCACTTCCGGCTGTAAGTTCAGGAAGGCGGAGAGGAAGCCCGGCACCAGCAAAAATGACATCGATCTTCTCTTCCACCGCCGTTTTGACCAGACTCGCGAAATCATTCAGCGCGACCATGATATTCACCCCGAGCACGCCGGAACTGAGTTCCTTGGCGCGTCGAATCTCGCGGCGCAGTGCCCGTATGTTGGCACCCAGGAAATCCTTGAACCCGTCCGGCTCAAGAAGTCCTATTCCAGCTGCGGCTATTACACCAACCCCACCTGCATTCGCGGTGGCGGCTGCAAGACCTGAAAGAGAGATGCCTACTCCCATGCCGCCTTGGATGATCGGAACCCGTGCGACCAGGCCGCCCAGTGAGAGACTCTTGAGAGGGGAACTAGCCATTCGGACACTCCTTAAAACATTACAAACTGACAGTATATGAAAATATGTCGAACTGAAAAGTAAAATAGTTCATGCTATAAGGACGAACAATCAATTTACTCTAATTAGGACACGCTTTTGTTGGAAGGGTTGCGTTTCCCTTCGCTTTCCTGTTTTCCTACAAGTTGTAAGCTACTGGTTTCGGCACAGGAAGAAAAACTTGCTTTCCTGGAAGGGAGGTGAGAGTATGAAGTATGAGTGGCGCGTGTCGCAGTAGGAAAAAAGGTCGTGCAGGTTTTTTCTCGGTAAGCTTGTCCGTGATTTTCATCCTCAGCCTTAACTCCTGCGGCGGGGGAACGACAGAAAAACGGTTTGAGAGTATTTTTCAGTCCCTGTGTTCGGTAACCATCCACGGCCGTGTCCGGGAGTCTGATTTCGCTGCAATCTGGAAGAGGTTGCGCGAGATCGATGGGATGATGAATATGTGGGACGAGGCTTCTGCCCTGTCCGCGCTTAATGCCTCAGCTGGAATGGGGCCGATTCGCACGACGCCTGAAATCATAGCAGCCTTGACCAAGGGAATGGAACTTGCGGCACTTACCTACGGTCGCTATGACCCGACCGTGGGTCCGCTGGTAAAATTATGGGGAGTGGGTACGCCACGGGCACGCGTCCCGGAAGAAGCCGGGATTGCGAAGGCACTCGGATTCGTGGACTGGAAAAAAGTCAGGCTGGATATTGCAGCCTCCACTGTCGGGTTTGACTTACCTGGGATGGTTCTGGATTTTGGATCCATGGCAAAGGGGTATGGTGCCAGGGAAGCGGGAAAGATTCTTGAAGGGCGTGGTGTCCGTTCCGCCTTGGTGGATGTCGGGGGATGCGTGGTCGCCGTCGGGGCTCATCCTTCCGGAAAACCCTGGAAAATTGGTGTCCAGGATCCTTCCGGTTCAAGGGGCAGCGATATCGTCGGCTATTTTAAGGGCCGGGACATCGCGGTAGCCACCTCGGGCATTTACGAGCGTGCTTTTGAGGAAGGTGGCCGTTCCTACCACCACATCATGGATGCTTTCACCGGAAGACCTGTGGAGAATGAGCTGGTATCGGTCAGCGTATTGGTTGATAGATCCATTAATTCGGATGGACCTCCCTTGGCTCTTCTGTCGCTTGGAACGGAAGCCGGACTAGCATTGGCCGATCGCTTGGGTCTGGCCGCGATTTTGTTGACAAAGGATTACCGGATCGTCGTGTCCTCCGCTGCGCAGGATGTATTTGTCCTCAGTAGCAAAAAATATACCCTTTCTGCGCCCTGATTTGCTTTTATTGTTGATCATATTAAGAATCATACCTATATTACCAACATGTTGGTAAGTGAGCTCTGTAGTGGATGAGTCCGGCAATGACTAGCTCGAGGGAACGTTTGCTGGATGCAGCCGAACGGATTTTTTCCGCCAAGGGTTTTTCGGCTACTACCTTGCGGGATATTTCGTCCGAGCTCGGTTTGTCCCATGCCTCACTTTATTATCATTTTCCCGGTGGCAAGGAAGAATTGTTTGCCGCAGTTACCGAACGGAACATCCTGCACCATGGTGCGGGTCTTCTCCGTTCAATCGAAGCCGCTGGAAAAGACTTGCGGGGACAATTGAGGGGTGCTGCGGCGTGGCTGCTCTCCCAATCGCCCATGGATTTGATTCGGATGGCGGAATCGGACATGCCTGCCCTGCCCGAGGCCGTGGCAAAAAAACTTATGGATCTGATCTACGTACAGATGATTCTGCGTCTGAGGCAGGTTTTCCAGTCTGGTTTGGATAGCGGTGAGTTGGGGCCCACCACCGATGCGGGGCTTATGGCAGGAGCTTTTCTGGGCTTGATCGAAAGCCTTCACTCTATACCTGAATTCGCCTTACGACGAAGCAGAACCGATATGGCAAATGAACTTGTCGAAGTCCTATTAAAGGGCCTCGACTATTCGAAAGGAGGATTGAAATGAACGTAGTTGAATTGAAGGACGTCAAGAAGTTCTACATGCTCGGTCAAACCCGTGTGGACGCACTGAGGGGCGTTTCCCTTTCCATAGGTCAAGGCGAATTCCTGGCCATAGCCGGACCATCTGGTTCCGGAAAGAGCACCATGCTCAACATGTTCGGTTGCATAGACATCCCTTCCGAAGGCACGGTGCGGATCGACGGAACCGAAACGGAACACATGAGCGACAAGGAACTTACCCGTTATCGCCGAACCAAAATCAGCTTCATTTTCCAGTCTTTCAACCTTATTCCCGTACTGAACGTATACGAAAATATTGAGTTTCCCCTTTTGCTCCAACGCACCCTTTCAAAGGCGGACCGTCATGCCAGGGTTATGAAGGCGATTGAGGAAGTGGGATTGCAGGATCGCCTTAAAAACAAGAGTGCCGAGCTTTCCGGCGGCCAGCGCCAACGTGTGGCCATAGCCCGGGCCTTGGTGACCAAACCCCTTATCGTACTCGCCGACGAACCTACGGCCAACCTGGATTCGGAAACAGGAAAACGCATCATAGAACTGATGCGTACCATAAACGAAACCGAAAAGACAACCTTTGTTTTTTCCACCCACGACGCACATATCATGAAAGAAGCCAAACGTATCGTCCGCATACTGGACGGGTTGATCGTGGACCCGGATCAGGGAAAGGAGGGTTGAGTCCGTGCTTACACTGAAATTGGCCTTCCGCACCCTGATGAAACGCAAGGGGCGCATGGCGTTGATAGGTATCCTGGTGGCGTTCGGTACCTTCCTGATAGTTTTTGGTGGCATTTTTGCGGCTTCCGCCGCCGAAGCATCCAGGGCTTCCATAATCGGGAATTTCACAGGCGACTTCATCGTATATTCGGCCCGGTCCAAGGAGTTGCCCTCTCCCTTCGCCTTTGCGACTCCTCTCCCAAACATCAAGAATCCGGAAGAGCTTTCCACGGTTCTGGAAACGATGGATGGAGTGGAGGCCTTTTCCTTCTACGCACAGAATTACGGACTTATCCAGGTTGAGCGGAACGGCAAGAAAATAGACCTTCCCTTCATTTTTTACGCTGTCGACCCGGGTCCGTATCGGCGGGTATTCTCGAATGTCCAGGTAAAGGAGGGCAGTTTCTTCGGCCTGCCTCCAAAAAGCGGGACGGGAGAAAAAGAGCTATCTTCGGCAGGTATTCTCGTCAGTACATTTCAGAACAATCAATATAAGGAAAACTATGGGGTGACCCTCAAGGTTGGGGAGCCGATTACCCTTCTGGGCATCACCGAGGGAGGGGTCAATACTGCCCGTTCTTCCCTATTGGGGATTTTCGAGCCCTTACGCTACAAGAGCGTGTTCAATTACATCAATTTCGTGGATTCCGACACCTACGCGGGCCTATACAACTTTACGGGCGTGGATGCCTTGCCCGACGCCTTCAATGCCGGACTGGCGGCCGCTTCGGTCGATGAGTCGAGCCTTTTCGACCTTGCCGCGGATGAGGACTTTGGTAAATTGGACCTCTCAACGCTCACCTCACAATCCTTATCGGGTTTTACCATGGTTGCGGTCAAACTCAAGGACCATTCCCGTGTGGACGAGGCGATGGCCCTCATAAGCGCCAAGCCGGAACTCGGGGTGGCCGTGGCCCGCTGGGACAAGGCTTCAGGCTTCTATGCGCAGATTTCCTTGGCGCTCCAGGCCTTCATCTTCTTGGCGACGGGATTGATCTTCCTGGTGGTGACGATGATTTTCATGAATACCCTCATCATCAATGTGGTCGAGCGTACCGCCGAGATAGGCACGATGCGGGCTATCGGGGCTGATAAATCCTTCGTCCGCGGGGTATTCCTTGCAGAGACCCTGATCCTGAATATTTCGGCAGCAGTTCTGGCCATGCTGGCTTCGGTCGTGCTCCTGGCTTTCGCGGGCAAGAATGGAGTGCCTTTGCCGGAAACGGTATCCCAGTTCCTGATCGGTGGCGGTCCGCTGGCTATCAGGGTCGGCGCTCTACCTTTCATCGTAGCCCTAATCACTGTCGTGGCGGTTTCCGTGCTTGCCACGATCTATCCCGTTTCGGTTGCGTCTTCCATAACGCCGCTCAAAGCGATGAACGATCGCTAAGAAGGTTATAATGATACATTTTATCGGACTGGCGTTCAAAAATGTGTTCCGCCAGAAAAAGCGGAGTTTTACCCTGGGCATCAACTACGCGGTAGTAGCCTTCATATTGGTGCTGCTCCTGTCCTTTTCCAAGGGAGCTACCCAGAACATCAGCACCAGCCTGGTCAAATCCACGGCGGGACATCTTACCATTACGGGACAATTCGCAAAGGGCGGCAAAATCTATAATGGACTTCTACGGACCGATGATATTGTCGGCGCTGTCGGGAAGTCATTTGGAACGGACGCAAAAACCCTGGTCCGTTACGCCGTCCAATCGACGGTCTATTTTAACGGCCTTTCCAAGCGACTCTCCTTTTCCGGTATCGATTCCAAGACGGATACAGGTTTCAGGGACCAAGCCAGTTTTTCAGCCGGATCCTGGGATGCATTTTCGGAAGATCCAAACGGTGTAGCCATTCCTGCGGATACGGCTGAATATTTCGGCTTGGCCGCAGGGGACGAAATTGTCCTGTCGGCACGGACCCGTTTCGGGGCCTTCAATACCGGCATCCTCGTGGTACGCGGCATTTATTCGACGGATAATTTCTTTTCCCGCGGCTTGGTTCTGGCCCATTTCGGCTTCCTGCGGGATTTGGATCTGTCGGGAACTGATGCCTCTACTTCGGTCTACATCTATCTTCCTTCCACAAAGGGGCTGGATGCTAAACGCTCGCTCCTGGCAGCTGAGCTTTCCGGGGCGGGCTTTGAGGTTTCGGTCCCCAAGACCGATTCGGAGGCCATTTCCGCCATATCCTCGGCCAGTACAAAATACGAGGAAGACAAGGAAGGCCGTGACCGGGTCATGCTCAAGGTTGCCACCCTGGATGAGGTATTGGGGATTGTCCGCACCGTCCTGGCAGCGGTCAACGCGGTAGGCGCCTTCATTGCAGCGGTCATGCTTTTTGTCATCGCCGTATCCATCTTCATCAACCTGCGCATGAGCATCAACGAACGCCTGCGCGAAATAGGCACCATGCGGGCGCTGGGCGTTGAGGCTTCCACAGTCACTTCGCTGTTTATCATTGAAAGCGTCGCCCTGGCAGTGATCTTCTCGGCTGTGGGAGCGGTACTCGCCGCCATCGTTGCGGTGGCGATACGGTTTGGACCGGTGTTTCCGCCGGGTGGAAATCTGGGAATCTTCCTTGAAAAGGGCCGCCTTGTACTGGTTCCCGGGCTGGGTGCCATGGTCGGCGTGACCCTGACCATTTCAGTCTTCGCGGCTTTCTTTTCTTTCTTCCCGGCCCGTAGCGGTGGCTCTGTCCCACCGGTAGATGCTTTGACCAAAACTTTTTAATGGAGGATTCAGCATGAAATATACAGCTCGTGTCTTTACTGTTCTATTCGCACTGGTTTTTGCGGGCAGCACGGCTTTTGCCCAATCCAAGACGGTTTCATCCAACAACGCAAAGGCGTTGGCCTTGGTCAAGAGTTTCGAGGAGAAGCTTAACCTACAGGGTCTGGACATAACCAATACCTTCACCATCGTCCAGAAGAAAACCGGCGAGGCTGATAGGGTCATTCAGATAAAGATTTACCGCAGGGATGCGGTGGATACCTTCGCCCTGGTTTTTCAGTTTCCGGACAGTGAAAAGGGCAAGGGTTATTACCGCAGCAAGGACGATCTTTTCCTGTACCTCCCCTCAACCCGCGAATTTGTCTACCGCAACCGCAAGGATGATGTGGGATCCACCGATGTACGTACGGACCTGTTCGGTAAAAGCGATGTGGCTGCCCAGTATTGGGTGAACTCCGCCGGCAGCGCGATGGTGGCCAAATGGGATTGTGACGTGGTCCGCCTGGACGCCAAGCAGTTGGACGTGTCCTTCCCCGTTCAGAAGTGGTACGTGCGCAAGAGTGATGGCCTCCCCGTGAAGGTCGAGAATTTCAGCGCTTCCGAAACCCTGTTGCGTACCACCTACTACGTGGATTACAAGAAAGTAGCCCCTGAAAAGTACATCTTCACCAAGCTTCTCGCCACCGACGCACTGGAAAAAGGTCAGCAGACCTTTCTTACCAATGAAGGCATCTCCACCACGAAAATTCCCGATTACATTTTCTCCAAAGCATTCCTCGAGGAACAATCCCGTTAAGGGTAGGAGACGAGATGAAACACGAGATTGAATCCGGTGTACGCAATGGATCGACCCTTTTCACCCGCCCTGCGGGTTTTATCCACCCTGCTGGGTTGACCCTGGCACGGGTTCTTTTGATGGCTCTTTATACCTCTGCAGTCCTCTTGCCCATATTCGGTCAGGACGCTGAGGCTACTGCTGTGGACGATTTCGAAGCCGCGTTATTCGGAACAGGGGATGCTGCTGAAGACGCCACTGTAGATGGCGCGGCTGATGGTACTAGTTCCACCGACCCTTTCGGGACTGGGACCGACACAACTGCTTCCGACGGGTTTGGCTTCGTCTTTCCAAGCGCAGGTGACGGTTCCGACGTAGCGCGGATAGAAACCCTCGTTGGGGGGACAGTCGTCGCCCAATCGAATACGGTGGTTTCCGGTGACTTCGATTCGGTCCAGTCTTTGGCCAATGCGAGCGGGAAAATCTTTGCAAAAGTGTCGGTGCCGGATTACGGCGCCCTGTATATCGCGTACAACGCCTCCCACTATTTTTTCCAGGGTTATGGCGGGGATGCGAATGCTTTCCAGGTATTCAATCCCTATGCACCGGGTTTTACATTGGCTGAACTACACTACAGTTTTGACATATCCAAAACCCTTTTCATCCGCATCGGCAACCAGTTGATCGCGTGGGGGCCTTCGCGGATCTGGAGCCCCGTCGATTTCATCAATCTACAAAAATCAGATGCCTTTGCGAACCTGGATTCGCGGGTGGGAAAGCCGGGCTTGCGTCTGCATCTGCCTCTTTCCGGAGCAAATGTTTTCGCATTCGCAGACTTCTCTTCCATGGTAGTGGATGGCTCAGGAACCCTTTCTATCGGTGGGAACCCGATGGAAACAGTCAATCTTGGCGGTCGTCTCGATTTTACCGCAGGTGGGGCCTTTGAATTCGGCCTGACTGGGTATGGTGGCAACAATTCCCCAATGCGTTTCGGAGCGGATTTCTCCGGCCGCGTGCTTGGTGCGACTGCTTACGGTGAACTAGCCTTGGCACCAGAGTATTCTGATTATACCCAGACAGTACAGCTGTCGCTCGGTGTGTCCCGTTCCTTGGACGAACTCAAGCTATGGACCCTGTCTGCGGAAGGTTTCTACAATTCCAGCGGCCGCGACCTAAGCGGACTTGGAGCTTCAAGTTACGGGACTCTTCCTGCAAGCCAACGGACTCCGTTGTATCAAGGCGAGTTCTATGCGTATGCGGCGCTGGCCGCTTCGGAACTGCTTTCGCCCTCACTGTCCACGACTTTCTCGGTTCTGGCCAATCTTTCTGATTATTCCTATTCGATCAAACTTGCTGAATCATTCTCCTTTCCCCGCTCGGTTCCGTTCAACCTATCCGCAACCTGGGTTGGGGGAGGCAAGGATAAGGAATTTACCCGCTATGGAGGGGATGGGGCCGTATCCATCAATCTGTCGACCAGGCTCGAATTCTAAACTGGCGGCTTGCCCATCCTGGCCGCTACCAGTAGAGTACGGACATGAGTCGTTTGTGGCAGAAAAGTTTTCTTACGGTCAATTTTCTGGTTTTTGGTCTTTCTTTCTTGTTTGCGGATATGCAAACAGTGCAGCTTGAACAGCTGGTCCATCCTGAGTCCATGGCGCAGTCAACCGGGGTCGAAGCTGGTGAACCAGTTGACTGGGTGGGTCTGACCCTTGCCCAAGTGTTGGAAACCTTCGGAGTGCCTGATTCTGTCTTCGTTGTACGGGGACCGGAGGAATGGCAGGACGACGTGGTTTTTCGTTATAAAGGTCTGGATTTATATGTTTTCCGGGACCGCATCTGGCAGGTTCGTTCGGATATGTTCCAAGGTTTGCGCTCTGGTGATTCCCGGGAAAGTGTTCTCGCACTATTGGGGGAACCCCTTCTCCGGCTGGATTCGTCCTTCATCTATCAATTGGGTGGCAAGACCTGGCCACTCCGCCTTCGCGTACGTTTCGATCAAAGTGGATCCATTGCGGATCTCTATTTGTTCCGCGCCGATTTTTAAGGAAGGATTCCCATGTCCAAGGTTTGTCTCTGCCTGACAGGAAAGACGCTCGCCACCGATTTGGAGGTTCTGAATAAGTACCGCAAATGGGTAGACATTGCTGAATTGCGCGTGGATTACCTGAATATGGATGAACGCCTTCAGATACGGCGTTTTCCGGAGCTTGCGGGCATACCAACAATTCTCACCGTGCGCAGAAAAAGCGACGGCGGCCGTTTCATAGAAGGGGAGGGCGCCCGCATCGTTCTCCTGGCATCGGGTCTTGCATTCGCGGACACGGAAAAGAGAAGGAATTTTGCGTATGTTGACTTGGAGGAAGATCTCGATGTTCCCAGCCTGGAAGAAGCTGCCAGGACTTTTGGGACCCGCATTATCCGGTCTTTTCATGATTTCACGGGGGTTCCCTCCGATCTATCCCGCCGTATCCGCTCGCTCGTAAGGAACGGGGATGAAATCGCGAAGGTCGCAGTCATGGCCAGGGGTTTGGGTGATGTGGCAAAAGTATTCCATTCCTGCGACGCGACCAGGGATATAGAAAAGATCGTGCTGGCGATGGGACCTTACGGAGTATGCACACGCATCCTGGCGGAAAAGGCTGGTTCCGTACTCAGCTATACTTCTCCCCGGGGAGAGCACGATTTTGACTGTGCTGGTCCGGGGCAACTCGATCCTGTCGAGTTGGTCGAAACCTATCGATTTCGCTCCCTCAACACCAATTCCCGAATATTCGGCATAATTGGTAGCCCTCTCGAAGCCACTTCGAGTCCGGCGATACATAATCCGGCCTTTACACGTTGCGATCTCGATGCGGTCTACCTGCCCTTCAAAACCGATACGCTCAGCGGTTTTTTCGAACTTGCGGGCGAACTCAAAATTCAAGGTGTTTCTGTTACCATCCCGTACAAGGAAAGCATAGTTCCCTATTTGGGTGATCGTTCGGACCAGGTCATCAAGATTGGATCGTGCAATACGGCGGTCAAGAAAGGTTCTGTCTGGCACGGCTACAATACCGACGCCGAAGGTTTTTCTTCTTCCCTACTCAAAGCCATGGACCGGACGCATCTAAAGCGCAAACGAATAGGCATCATCGGTGCTGGTGGGGTCGCCTGTGCCGTAGCAGCGGAAGTCCACCGTTTGGGCGGCCATGCCTGTATCCTTAACCGGAATGAAGCAAGGGCGAAAGCGCTGGCTGAGAAATACAAATTCGCCTGGGGCGCACTCGATGGTCGCGGCATCGAACTATTGGATCATTTCAACGAGATCATTATCCAGACCACTTCTGTGGGCATGGAACCCGATGTGGACGCTGATCCCATCGAACTCTACCGTTTCCGTGGACGCGAAATAGTCATGGATCTTATTTATAAACCTGCCAAGACGCGCATGCTACAGAGAGCCTCCGCCGCAGGGTGCCGGATCCTGAACGGCAGGGATATGCTGGAGCGTCAGGCTCACCTTCAATTCAAGCTGTTTACGGACAAAGATTTTCCTATCTGATTTAGTTCTGAATTATTCGACGGCTTCAATCAGGATGGCACTTACGTCGTCGGCCAGCTCGCCCATGTGGTTGCGCGCTTTCAGCTGCGCGTAAAGGGCTTCAAGATCGCGTCCGCCATCGGCAAAATACGACGCCACACCTTCGATCCCAAAGGCTTCACCACTGCCGTCTTCCGCCTCGTAAATGCCGTCAGATGCGAGCAACAGAAGGTCTCCAGGTGAGAGCCTTATCTGGATTTGCTCGTATTTTGCTCCGTCCACCATTCCTATCATGAAGGAACGCTCACGGATCGGCTCCGGGACCAACACGCCTTGCCGGGAACGGAAAATGATGGCCATGGGATGTCCTGCACTGGCGAAGTAGCCGCTCCGGGAGACAGGATCCAGAACTACGATGGAGGCAGTCAGATAATAACCTTCGACGGTCGCCGTCTTGCAGAAATCACGATTGATGGATTCCAGCATGACCGCGGGGGAATAGGTCTGTTTTACGCTCCCATGGAACAGTGTCTTATATATCATCGCGAATAGGGCAGCAGAAACCCCATGTCCTGTCGCGTCTGCGCTCGATGCGACCAATACCCCGGTATCCGTGACGAAGGATTCCACGTAATCGCCTCCCGTAACCTCCAGGGGGTGGAACAGGGTGTCGATACGGAGGCCTCCTTGCCGGAATCCCTCGATGGTCACCATATGCTTTTGTATTTCACCGGCGAGTTTGAGTTGGCCGTATTCTTCGGTCATGTCCCGGAACAGGCAGATTCCGCCTATTGTCGCGCCATCGGCATCCCGTAACGGGCATACGGACAGTGAAAGCGGCACTTCCCGCCCATCAGCCGAACGCATGAAAACATAATGAGGGTAGCGACCTGCGAAACCGCCGGAAACGGACAATGCAAGCGGACAAAGGCTTTCTCCGCAGAGTGGAGTTCCGGAAGAATCGCGCTTGCAGAGGGGGCCAAGGGTTTTGCAGGACCAACCGCACACATCGCGGACCTTGTAGCCAAGAATCAATGATGCCGCCGGGTTCCAATAGCGGATGGAGTATTCCCGGTCTACAATGAAGATTCCATCCTGCACCTGTTCGAGTACATCGAAGTAGGAGACTGATTCAAGCAGGAAGTCATTCTTATCGTCCACGGTACGGTTCTTGTCTCCTTCAATGCTTTCGCGATACAGTATAGACCATTCTTAAGAGAATGTCGGGAGTATGGCCCTATGGATCAAAAAGAAATGAAGGAACTTGTCGGCAGGACCGCCGTGGACCGTTTGGTCAAGAGCGGCATGAAGTTGGGTCTTGGTACAGGTTCTACCGCAATGCCTGCGGTCCGGCGATTGGGCGAGCTGATGCGCGATGGTATGCTTAAGGACATCAAAGCCGTTCCCACAAGTTTCCAGACCATTATCGAATGCGAAAAATGGGGGATACCCCTTTTTAGCCTTAATTCAATCGAAATTGGCGGCGAACTGGACCTGACCATAGATGGTGCGGACGAGGTCGATCGGAATAATTATTGCACCAAGGGTGGTGGCGGCGCTTTATTGGTGGAAAAAATTACTGCCTACAATTCCAGGGACTTTGCCATCGTCGTGGACGAGCTCAAAATCGTCGACGACCTGGGCCTGAAATTCGCCGTACCCATCGAGGTCGTGCCGGAGGCCAGGCTTACTGTCTGGAGAGCACTGGAGCAGATGGGCGCCCAGCCACAGTTGCGGGAAGCCTTGCGGAAAGCCGGCCCTGTCATTACCGAACATGCCAATCTACTCCTGGACATCCGGTTCTCCCATGCGGTGGATCCCCGCATCATGGAAGCCGAAATAGCCCGTATCCCCGGGGTGGTCGAAACGGGATTTTTCTCGTATCTGGGCACCAAGCTGCGTCCCATGGTATTCATAGGTCGATCGACCGGAGAAGTGGAGTTTAGGGAATGAATCCCCCATTGGTAAAATTGTGTATGGGGCGGGGCGAGTGGCAGTAGTTCGGCATATCAATTTTTTCGAGCTCCAGAAAGCCTGCGCCGAACCCGGTTGCCCGCTTTGTTGCATCGTCGCGAAACGGGCTGATCGGTATATGGACAATCTGCTCTTTGAACATGTCAGTGATCGCGGTTTTCGCGCTGCGTATCGTGCTTCTGGCGGTTTTTGTGATTACCATTCCAGAGGCCTGGCTTCATACCGGGATGGCCTTGCTGTGGCAATCCTGGGACGCGATATCCTGCTGGACCGCATCGCTGCCTTTAAAAAGAACAAGGCCTGGAAACCCAAAGATCGGTGCCCCGTCTGCCTCGAACGGGAACGCATCGAAACCGAATATCTCGGTTTTCTTTCCGGCGCGGAGGCGGAGGACCCTGCCAAAGCGGATGAACACGAGTTGCGTGTCACTTTTAAGGCATCGGATGGTCTATGCGCCCCCCACTACGCGGGTCTGCTCGCCGTAGCCAAGCATATTCCCCGTTGGCTGCGCGAGTTTCAGGAACGGAAATTCGATGAGCTGCTTAGCCGAGCTTCCACATTTATTGAATATTCTGCCTACGGCAGGCAGGAAGAGTTCAATGCATTGTCCGATAAGGACAAGATCGTCTGGAAGGAATTGGCCGTAGCTTTACGTGGCGAGTTGGGGTAAGGCTCAGTCTTCACTATTTGCATAAAATACAAACTTGCTTAAACTGTGGATATGGGTGCAGCAGCAATACTTTTTCCCATCGCCGTATTTATTTCTTTCGGTACGAGCGCGCTCGCGATCTGGTTTGCGCTGAATTGGAAAAACAAGAACCGCGAGCGGGCGCGTGGATTGGCTTCGAATCTTGGCCTTGCATACTCCGAGGGGCTGGAAGCCGCAGAATCCGTTGCCAAAGAGCAGGGGCGTGAAAGTTATAGTGCAAAGCTCGAGGCCTTACCGCCGATCTTACGTAGGCTTTTGGATAAATTTGCCCCATGGCGCATATCCGGGGAATATTGTGGTGTTCCTGTACGAATTTTCCCGGAAACCCGTTCTTCGGGAAAATCTTCGACTACCTGGCTGGTAGTACGGGCCTTATTTCGGGATACGATTCCATACAAGCTCAGGGCTGGGAAGGAAAGTTTTTTTGATAAGGTGGGAAAAACACTGTTCGGGCTTCAGGATGTCGAAGTAGGGGACTTTGTATTTGACGAGGCAATTCGCATTAAAGCCTCGGATCCCGCGGCAGCATCGGTATTGTTTTCCCGCCCCGAAACCAGGGAAGCCCTCCTCAACCTGATCTCTTCGTGGCCGGGAGCGGTGGTCACCAGCGAGTGTATCCAATGGGAACGGATTATCGGAAAGAAAGCCATGGAGGAGGTTCCAACGGTTCTGGAGCTTATGGCAGTAGCCGCCAAGGCCATGGCATAGGCCTTCCAACGTGCATCGGCTCGGGGGAAACCCTCAGTTGAGCGCGGGTTTTCCTATATTATCGCCAAGCGCGGAGCCCACTACCACCAGCGCTATTCCTCCCAGATTCGAGATCAGCGCAACCACAAGGGCGGATCCCAGTCGTCCGGACCTGATAGCTGTTGAGAATTCCAGCGCAAAGGTTGAAAACGTCGTAAAGCCACCCAAGAATCCGGTCATCACGAAAAGTCTGAATTCAGGACTTGGCAAGCGCCGTTCGAACGCGCCGAAGGCAAGCCCAATAACGAAACAACCGATAAGATTTATCACGAGCGTCGAAAAGGCAATCGCATTCGCCGTCATCGTGCTTGCCGTACTGCCGGACAGGCGCAGGGCGGAACCCAAAAATTCCACCATGCGCTTCCCGGTCAGGGTTAGTATATAACGTGCAAGGGCACCCGCTCCTCCGCCAATGAATACCGCCACATTGGATGTCAAAAACTTCCTCCCCGAAGAGCCTGCATTCTATCGCATGAGTGTTTGTGTGAATTTTGCAAAATCGACTTCATTTGCCCGTAAACCGTTCATATACACAAAATCCATGGCGAGTTTGGTCGCGACGATGGCTTTGATATAATTTGAAGGGACCCTCGCCCGTATCTTTTCCAGCCCTACCAGGGTAATCAGTGCTTTCGGCACGTATTCGATGAGTATTTTTTCGCTCAATTCAGGGTTTTCAGTGAAGTCCGATTCGCGGACCGCGTCGCTAATCTGGTTTATCTTGCCGCTTATCATGTTCGACAACGTGGTAAGGGGGATCCCTCCTCTAACGCGTTCGTTCCACATCAGCTCGAATTCAGCGCGGGCGTTCTGTTTTATCCTGGCTATCGTCTCTGCTACGTAGGCTTTCCGGAATTCTGGTACTTGGTCACCCTTCACCCGCATGTGCTCATCGTATTCGGCATCGCTCAGCGCGAGGGACGCGAGCACTTCCAGGGATGACGAGGTTACGCCGCCCTTGTTGGTCGAGGAGTCCTTGAAGATGAGTATGCCGTATTCCTCAAGCCGTAAACGGGCTTCCTCGGTGATGAACAGATTCGCACCTTCGACCACGCACTTGAATTTTGGCGCTCCATTTTCATTCAGGAGGTGCTTCCAATTCCCGATGTTGACTGCGCTTGGCCTGCCTCCGCAGGGTACGAATATGTCCGCTTTGGAATATCTGCTCAGATGGAATTCGTTCCTGAATTCTTCCCCGTTCACTACGGTGGATCCATCAGGAAGCTTCACATCCCGGTCGCCGACGGCTACGAAAAAGCCGCTTTTGGATAATTTTGCCTTGTCGAAAACATCTATCATCGATCTTTCGAGTGCGAGCCGTTTCAGTTCCTCCCGGTTGATCCCCTGGGGTTCGTATAGCACACCGCTTCCATCTATGACCGCGATCGTCATGTCCTTCGATATGAGTATCTCGTTGCTGCCAAGATCTCCGTCAGGGCCGCCGGTCTGTATTTTAGTAACCGCGCTCTCCTTCAATCCTAGTTTTTCGAGGGCACCGAGTACATATTCGTGGATTCCCAAGGTTGTCATTCCGTAAAGATCATGGGGCACACCGCCGATTTCGGGAGATTTTCCGGTACTGAAGGCTTTCCAGAAAGGATATCGCCTTTTTCGGGCGTGCAGCGCTGCCCAGTCCATAAGACCGGCACTTCCCTCATCCGGGCCAAGGAAAAGGATTTCCTTCACCGTCGCATTGCCCGATCCATCCTCGGTCATGATCACATCCAGGAGCCCGTCGACATAGTTCTTGAAAGCCCTTTCGGCATCCCCCTGGTTATCCATGTTCAGAAGGATCGTCCCTTTGGAACCTCCCTCGGGAATATCCTTGTTCTTTTTTTGCTGGGTCATGGCCAGATTGTAGTTTTCACTGAAGATCGTATCGATGTTGTGTGCGTACTGGTCGAGGGTGCGTGACCGTACTATACGGATTCCACCCCGCGCGATATCGCGGAAGCGTACGTGAAAGCCCAGAAATTCCCTTCCTACCAGAAAGAAAAGCCCGAAAGGTTGTTCGCTGAAGTCATCACGGTCGAGTATTTTCGGATCCAGCCTGAAAGCCGCACAGGATTTGTCGCGTTTGAAAAAATTTGTCAGCAGTATCGCCTTGTTGAAAATAAGGAAGTAATGAAGGATCTCCCTGTCCTTGCTTCGGGCCACATCCCGCTCGAGTATCTGTTTTATGGCTGCTTCACGTTTTTCCAGGGCACCGGCATTTTCAACACCGCGGGTACGCGCGACAAAATCATCGTACAGGGTGGCCACAAGGTCCGGCGCATTCAGGACGGTCTGCGCTATCCGTGCATTCGAATAGGTATCCTTTATGAGGTGCAGTTTGAGGTTGTCGACGATACCCCGAGCCTCCGGCTGATCCTTGAGCGCCCGTTGCAGTATAC
>CAXNJE010000022.1:0-29277 GCA_964202565.1 Breznakiellaceae bacterium
ATCGTGGAGTTGCAGCGCATCTCCGCGGTGCCCGACATGCCCGCCTACGTGAAGGGCGTCATCAACCTGCGCGGAAAGGTGATACCCGTGGTGGACCTTCGCCTTCGCTTCAGCATGGAGGAGCGCGTCTATGACGACCGCACCTGCATTGTCGTCAGCGAGATAGATGGTGTATCCTTGGGATTCATCGTTGACACTGTTGAGGAAGTCCTGGAGATTCCGGAGAACCAGGTGGAGCCCGCTCCCCGTTTCAGGACGGTGAGCGGCAAGGAACGGTACATCGCCGGCATGGGCAAGGTGGGAGAACACGTAAAAATCCTGCTGGACGTGGAGAAGCTCGTGACCGATGAGGATGTAACCAAATTGAGCGCCAAGGAATCGGCCTAGAAAGGATTGGATACTATTTTTGAATGACATGCTTTCCACTTCCTATGCTCCGCCCGAAAGGGATTCACCCGAAACCCTGAAGGCGGACCTGAGAAGGCTCGAATCGGTAGGGGCGTTCCACATGATACTGGACGCCCTACCCGATACGGCCCTCGTACTGAATGATAAACGGCAAATCGTATTCGCCAATGAAAAGACCCTGGCATCCTTGGGTGTGGATATCGACAACCTGGTTGGTTTCAGGCCCGGAGAGGCTTTGGGTTGCGTACATTCAAAGGATAACCCCGCCGGTTGCGGTACCGGACCCTCATGCAGGTACTGCGGCGCCGTAAACGCCATCCTTGAAGCCCAAAAATCCGAAACCCGCATCAGCAGGGATTGCCGCATCACGGTAGAAAAGGATGGCCGGCTCGAGTCTCTGGACCTTTTGGTGAGCGGCAAAAAAATCAGCGACGGAACAAACACCTGGACTATCATCACCATGAGCGACATAAGCGATACCAAAAGGCGAAAGGTGCTGGAACGCATTTTTTTCCACGATGTAATCAACAGTATCGCCTCGGTCCAATCGGGCGCGCAGTTGCTGAAAACGGAAGTTGGAAAGAACGGCGATGAATATATCCAGCACATGCTTGCCATGACCGAAGCCCTCCTGGAGGAAGTCCTCCGCCAACGGGATTTCCTTGCCATGGAGCGTGGTGATCTGACAGTGGAGACGAAACAAGTCTCGAATATGCAGATTCTTGGGGCAGTGGTGGATAGTTTCCGGACGAGCGCGCTGGCAAAAGGAAAGGTCCTGGATTTTAATGGAAAAAATCCGGAAGAGGGAAATTCCTTCATCGCATCAAATTCCGTCGAGTTTGAAACCGATCCGGTCCTGCTCCGGCGAACCCTGGTGAATATGGTAAAAAATGCACTGGAAGCGTCCTCGCCCGGCGATACTATTCAGGTGGAAACCAGCGTCGCTGGCAATTCGGCGCTCTTCAGGGTGCGGAATCCATCGGTCATGAGCGATGAGGTACGCATGCAGGTTTTCCAGCGTTCCTTCTCCACCAAGGGAAACGGCCGGGGATTGGGAACCTACAGCATGCGAATGCTGGTGCGTGATTATCTGAAAGGTGAAATCGACTTTGATTCTGTTGAGGGTGAAGGGACCACCTTTACCGCAAGGCTTCCGCTTACATTTCCCCGTTAGGATCCCTGAATTTTTTCAGCCTCAAGAGCAGGCGTTCGCGCCGGGCTGTCAACAGGACACGGTCCCGTTCCTTGCCGTTTCGTTCCTTTCCATTGTTTACTGCAAGGGCGAGGTCAATCCAGCTCAAGGCATTGGCGCGGGTTTTAAGGCGCCTTTCCGCATCCGTGGCCAGCTGACGGCAGGCCTTGATGCGTATGGCGGCAGGAACCTGGAACGCCTGGGAGCGATTGTCAGCGGGAACGTCCAGTGCCAACGCGCACCTGATTTCGGAAGCCCTTTCATGAAGGCCGCGTTTGGATAGACGCGAGGCCAGAATCAGGGAAGCACGGGAGTCGCCTTCGCACAGGGCTTTTTCCAACAACGCATCGGTCGTTTCATCATGGGCTGTTCGCTTCGTATGCATCCACCAGGCGTGGGCCAAGGCTCCCGCCGGAACCTGGGAGGCCGCCAGGGGAGCGCGGGCGATTCGATCCAAGGCAACGGACAGGTGCGCGATACCCGCAACATCCTGCGCGTTGTGTTCCCCTACCGCAGCCAGAAGGCTGTCGCTACCGTTCCTCAGGTAATCAAACCAAGCGTCCGGAGCCTGCGACCCGGGAAGATCGTCTGCTCTAAGGATCCCCAGAATGCCCTGTTCCACTGCCTGCTGGGAGCAGGAAATAAGGGTACGGCGCCACAACCTGCGTACGGCATGGAGTAGATCCCAATGGGGCAAGTCCGGAACGGCAAGCCCATTCATGGAAAAGCGCGAGCGGATTATCTGCATGTCGAAAGCCTTGCCGTTGTAGCTTACAAGAACCGGCTCCTGTTTTTGAAACTCAGCGTTTACAGCATCGAGGAAAGCAGCCTCACCCGGATAATCGCACAACAAATATTGGACGATCTCAAACCCTTCCCCTTGCCCAACATTTTTTTTCTCACCGTCGTCGGGGAGCAGGCGGCCGAAAGCTGCCAAGAAAGCGACCGTCCCGGCACCACCTGAAAGACCTGAAGTTTCAAGATCGAAAAACAGCAGCCGTCGGGCATCTACATCACGGTCGGGAAGGAAAACTCTGGATGAGCCCGGACACAGGATTGAAAGCTGGCAAGAAAAGGTGGCTGGAAAGGATGGGGGTGGGTAGATTGGAAGTTTCCGAAACGCGACGTAGGGGGCGATGAGTTGCCATCCGGCAGCCTCCAAACTGGATCCAAGCAACTCAGGAGATGCTGGAGCTGTGGTCGATGTGGGTGATGCGGACGAACTGGGCGAAGAAGCCGATGTGTCCGGACTGGTGGCAGTCGTGGAGGCGCGTATCCGGGCCAGCCGCGCGGACAATTGACCGCTCATGGGAGGCTCAGCCCTGCCGTGCCCGGGTCAGGGCTGTAAGAAGGACCAAGGTAGCGGCTTTGGTGTTCCCTTCCGGTCCAGGCTGTCCGGAATCCGACGGAGTCCCTGCCCCAACGCATGAAGGACACCCTTCCTCGCAGGGGCAGGCCCGCAGGGCTTCCAGGGAATTGACGAACAATTCGGAAGCCCTGCGCGCGAGGGCTTCCGCGAGTCCCGTACCTCCCGGGTACCGGTCGTAGACATAGACGGCCGGTACGCCAAAATGGGGATCCCTGGTGCGTTCGGCAACGCCCAGGTCGCGCTGGTCGCAGAGCAGGAACATGGGGGCGATATGCCTCACCAGGGAGCCAAACCCGCCGAGGGCGGCGCCTACGCCCGCCTCGTCAAGACCCGCTAGTGCCAGGCCGCCTGCTGTGTCAGCCGGAAACAGGAAGGCGATGGCGCGGGTCTGGGTTTCTTCCTCACCCTGGTCCACTTCGCCATAACCGATATTTTCATGGCTGTGGAAGCGTATCTTCTTGAATTTCGCCACTTGGGAACGTACCAGGACATCGCCAAGCACAGCCCGCGCGACTACCGGACCAGAAAGCGCGTCCACCACAGGTTCCCCTGCCGTGTATTCGAAGTGTTCGTCCTCCGAAAGGGGTTTTATGTCTGTCTTGACCAGTGCGTCGGTAAAATAATTGACATCCGCCTCCTCGACGACGCAGCGTCGGTTCTGGATGTCGAGTTTCCTCACCAGATACTGGCGACCCCGGTGCAGGTACACTGCGTTGTCGAAGATAAGTTCCTTCGCTCCGGGCCTGTCCATCTCGCCGATGACGGTGTTCCGGCCTTTGGTGGCGTCGATGATGACCACATTGTCCGCTGTGGCGGAGCGCAGGCTTATCCTTTCCGCGGGGTACGAACGGTCGGACCAATACCACCGGCCACCAGTCTTGCGCACGATGCCGTCCTCTTCCAGGAAGGTGAGGACACTGAGCACATCGCTCCCGAATTTTTCGCCTTCCTTGAAGGGCAGCTCGAAGGCCGCACATTTTACATGATCCGCCAGCACGTAGGGATTGTCGGCATCGAGCCGGGCTTCCTCGGATGGGCGCCTGAAAAACCAATCGGGATTCCTTACCACGAATTGATCGAGAGGAGACGACGACGCCACGAAGACCGCCACGGAAGTGCCCCCCCGGCGCCCCGCCCTGCCCGCCTGCTGCCAGAAGGAATTGAAGGAACCGGGAAAACCCGCGACCACCGCTGCATCCAGCCCGCCGATATCTATGCCGAGTTCCAGGGCGTTGGTGGAGACCACCCCCTGGACGCTGCCGTCACGCAGGCCTTTTTCAATTTCGCGCCTCTCGTTGGGGAGGAGTCCGCCCCGGTAGGCCTCCACCCGGATACGCGAATTATCGGTGTACAGATTGGCCACGCTCTCGTTGATGTAGGAGGCGACAACCTCAGTACGAACCCGGGAATGGGCAAAAAGGATGGTCTTGACGCCAGCTCGGAGAAAGGCCAGGGCCCACCTCTGGCTTTCGGTCATTACACTGCGCCGTATGCCCTGCACGCTGTCCAGCAAGGGCGGGTTGTAAAGGATCACCCGCTTTTCACCCCGGGGAGCGCCATTTTCACCCACCAGGGCGACTTCCTCGCCTACCAACGCCTCGCACAGTTCCTGCGGATTGCCGATAGTGGCGGAACACAGGATGAAGGTGGGGGTGGCTCCGTAAAATGCCGCTATCCTTTTCAGGCGGCGCAGGACGTTGGCAACGTGGCTTCCGAATACGCCGCGATAGGCGTGGGCCTCATCCACCACCACATATTTGAGGGAAGAAAAGAATTTGATCCATTTGGGATGGTTTGGCAAGACCCCCGCGTGGAGCATATCCGGGTTCGATATGACTATGCGCCCCGAATCACGGGCAGCCACGCGCAGGGAATCCGGTGTATCGCCGTCGTAGGTACAGATCTTTACCGGAAGGCTTCCGGCCAATACAATTTCGTTCAGCTCCGACTGCTGGTCCTGCGAAAGGGCCTTGGTGGGAAAAAGGTACAGGGCGCGGGCGGCGGGGTCTTCCAGCAGGGATTGCAGGCAGGGAAGGTTGTAGCACAGGGTCTTGCCGGAGGCCGTGGGCGTCACCACCACAACGTTGCGTTTCGCCCGGGCATGCTCCCATACGGCGCCCTGGTGGGAATAAAGGCGGTCGATGCCCCGGGAATGGAGGGCTTCGATAATGCGTGGGTCGATACCCTGCGGAAAGGGCACGAAGGATCCCTCGGTCTCACCCATGATTCGGGATTCGATTATGAAGGGTGCGAAAGCGGGATCAGACAAAATTCCGTCGACGATCGAGGCTCTATCCTGCATGGGGCAATAATAGCCCGCAAATACCAATCGCGCAAAGGGTTCCTCGTAGGGATGGGCAAAGGGATGCACAATTCGGCATTTTCCCTTCCGTGCAAGTGTCGACAGATCGTTACAGTCCCCCTATACTGAAGGAAACACGTCCTGCGCGTACACGCAGTCGGAGACTGTGGAAGGCGATGTGGTAAAAGGAGCTATGACATGACAAAGGTGCTTTCGATAATCCTGGGCGGCGGCAAGGGCACACGCCTGTATCCACTCACCAAGGACCGGGCGAAACCTGCGGTCCCTTTTGCCGGAAAGTATCGGCTTGTAGATATTCCCATCTCCAATTGCATCAATTCGGAGTTCAAGCAGATCTATATCCTTACCCAATTCAACTCGGCTTCCCTGCACATGCATATCACACATTCCTACATGTTCGATTCATTTTCCCGGGGCTTTGTCGAAATTCTGGCTGCAGAACAGACCTTTGAACATTCCGGTTGGTACGAAGGCACAGCAGACGCGGTCCGCAAGAATTTCCTGCATTTCCGCACCCAAAACCCTTCCCATTACCTGATACTTTCCGGAGACCAGCTCTACCGGATGAACCTTGCGGATTTCTACCGCAAACACGTCGAATCCGGTGCGGACATCACTATCGCAGCCACTTCTGTTTCAAGGGACGATGCGAGTTCACTGGGCATACTCAAGGCCAACAAGAAAAACGAGATCACCGAATTCATGGAAAAACCGGGACCCACCAAGGATATCGCCGACTACCGCATTCCGAAAGAACTGCAGGGGGACCGCAGGTCCGGGGGCAAGGATTACCTCGCGTCCATGGGCATCTATTTCTTCAATGCCGATGCCATGGAAAAATGCCTGGCCAACGATTTTACCGATTTTGGCAAGGAGATAATCCCTGCCTCGATCGGAAAAATGAAGGTGAATGCCTATGTTTTCGACGGTTATTGGGAAGACATAGGAACCATCAAGAATTTCTATGAAGCCAACCTGGATCTTACCAGCGTTACCCCCCGCTTCGACTTCTACGAGGAAAAGGCGCCGATCTATACGCACATGCGCAACCTTCCGCCTTCAAAAATGAACTTCAGCAACATGAACCAATCCATTGCCGGAGAGGGTTGCATCATAACCAACGCGTCCATCTCCAACTCCATCGTAGGAATCCGTACCATCATCGAGTCCGGTGCCAGCCTGAACGGCATAGTCTGCATGGGTGCCGACTATTACGAAAGCGAAAAACAAAAAAAGCTGAATCTGGAACAGAAGATTCCCCTCATCGGCATAGGAAAGGGCAGTGTCATCAAAGGCGCGATCATCGACAAGAATGCCCGCATAGGAGAAGGCTGCCGCATTGGCGTGGACGACCTGGAGCGCTTCGACGGTGATTTTGGTAATTACCACATAGTTGACGGCATAATCGTCATTCCCAAGAACGCGATACTCTACCCGGGAACGGTCATTTAGGTGTAATAAAATTTTCTACTGAAAATCGTCTATTGCAAATCACCTGGGCCTGTTTGGCCTGGGTGTTTTTTTTGGCCCCTCAGACCATCAGGAACGGGGAACCAGACCAGCCCCCTCGAACAGCGCATCCGTAGCAAAGGGACGGAAATCCCTGCCATCAAGCCGCATGAACTCTCCCCGGCTCCGGTCGAAACGGTAATCCTCGGACCAAGACTGGCCCTTTACCGCGATTTCCCCAAGGGCGTCCAGGACGTAGGCCAATTCAGCATCGGTCATGGTGGGGTGCAATGACAGGCGCACCCAGCCGGGTTTGTCGGAAAGGTCTCCAGAATCGATTCGGCAGGCGATTTCCCGGGAATGGGTGCGATCCACGTGCAACAGATAATGGCCGTAAGTGCCCGCACAGGAACAACCGCCCCGAACCTGCACGCCATAGCGGTCTGACAGCAAACTCACCACCAGATTGAAATGGAGTTTCTCGAAATAGAACGAGATGACCCCCAACCTGTCTTTCTCGCTCTCTGCAAGTATCCTTAGACCGGGAATCGATAAGAGTCCCCGGAACGCCTGGTCCAGAAGTTCGGTCTCCCGGGAGTGGATGGCTTCGACACCCATCTGTTCCTTCAGTTCCAGGGCGAGCGCTGCCCGGATGGCACCCAGAAAAGCAGGCGTTCCACCGTCCTCGCGGGTTTCGATATCGGTCACGAAATGATGCTCGCCCCAGCGGTTCGTCCAGGCGACCGTGCCACCACCGGGATCGTCGGGCACGCCGTTGGAGTACATAGCCTTGTCGAACACGAGGACTCCCGGCGAACCGGGACCGCCCAGGAATTTATGGGGGCTGAAAAAGACCGCGTCCAGCTTGCCCAGCGGATCACCCTCGGGGTGCATGACTATGGGATCGTAGGGAGCGGAGGCGGCGAAGTCGGCAAAGGCGAGTCCACCCGCTTCGTGCATCAGACGCGCCAGCTCGCGGTAAGGTGGCCGTACACCGGTCACGTTCGAGCCGGCGGAAAAGCTGCCTATCTTGAGTGGGCGGTCCTTGTAAAGTGCAAGCTGGCGCCGCAATTCTTCCGGGTCGATGGACAAGTTCGTATCCGGTTCCAGCACGACCACATCCGCCAGCGTTTCCAGCCAGCTTGTGTGGTTTGAATGGTGCTCCATGTGGGTAAGGAACACGACAGGCCTCTCGTTTTGGGGAATCTCACAACTAACCCCGCAACCGCAAATGCCCCGGGCCCGCTCGGGTATGCGCAAACCAAGGATGCGCTGCAGCTTGTTCACCACCCCGGTCATGCCTGAACCCGTCGTGATCACCACGTCACCAGCATTCGCGCCTGCATGGCGTTTGATGCGTTCGTGGGCACTCCGGTACGCCGCAGTCATTGCCGCGCCCAAGCTGCTCGATTCCGAATGGGTATTCGCCACCCAGGGGTAGGCCATGGCCCGCATGCGATCCTCGATGGGACCGTACATGCGGCCGGATGCTATCCAGTCGGCATAGATCAGGGGAACCTTGCCCCCCTCCCCTTCAAGGGTCGCGGAAAGGCCAATGATGCCTGAACGGAAGGGCAGGAAGTGGGACTCATGGGATGACACGGGATCGGCCTCCAGCATAGGCGTTTACGGATGCAAGGGCGCATATTTCCGCGTCGGCAAGCACGTTGCCCGAAGGATTGGGCCTGGAAATGCGGAGGGCTCCGATACTGCCAGGATCGTTTTTCAAGAGGCCTTCCACAGCATCGAGTTCAACAAAATATTTAAAACCCCCATCACCATTTTTCTCGATGCGGCCGAACGTATCATCATTGGCCGGAATGCGCGCAGGGTTTCCCCCGCCCAGCATGCCAAGTCGGGAAGGCCTGTTGTTGGTACCGTTGGCAACTTTGGACGCTACTGCAAGGTCTGCCATCAGTTCCAGCATCCCGGTCTTCCTGGTGAATTCTTCTCCAAAGGCATAAAAGGTCATGCCCTGGTTTCTTCTTTTACCAGATTGCCCGACACGCCGATTGGAATGGATGATACTACCGTGGCCGAAGATGTCGTCGTGTGTGGCGATCTGCCCACACGTATATCAAGTTCCTTGTCCTTGACTCCGACGACAAAGATAGTGCCGGACGGATAGTCCTTTTCAAGCAACATGAGTGATAAGGGATCCTCAATATCCCGCTGGATTACCCTTCGCATGGGCCGTGCTCCGAATTTTGGATCGTAGCCCTTCCCGACGAGCACTTTCCGCGCGGCGGAACTTATCTCCAATGCGAAACTACGATCGGCAAGGCGTTTCCGCAACTCTTCGATCTGGATATGGAAGACCGACTCAACCTGGGATCTGTCCAAGGCGTGAAAGACGACGATATCATCGATGCGGTTGATGAACTCCGGATTGAAGAGGCGTTTCAGCTCCGACAGGGCAGAATCGCGGATTTCACGGACGTTCATGATGCCTTCGGATGCATTGAAGCCCAGGCGGGCATCCCGGGAAATCTCCCGCGCGCCGGCATTGCTGGTCATGATGATCACCGTATTCCGGAAACTTACCGTGTGACCAAGGTTGTCCTTCAGCTCCCCTTCTTCCAGCACCTGCAACAGCAGGTTAAAGACATCCCGGTGGGCTTTTTCTATTTCGTCAAAAAGTACGACACGATACGGATTGCGTCTGATACGCTCCGTCAGGGTTCCGCCTTCCTCATAACCTATATAACCTGGGGGGGCGCCAATAAGCCGTGACGAATTGTGCTTTTCCATGAAGTCCGACATATCGATGCGCACCAGGGCATCTTCGTTGCCAAAAAGGTATTCGGCAAGACGTTTCGCCAGCAGGGTTTTTCCAACGCCGGTGGGTCCAAGGAAAATAAAAGAGCCGAGGGGACGGCGGGGCGATGAGATCCCTGCACGGGAACGGCGTATCGCCGAGGAGACAGCCTTCACCGCTTCATCCTGCCCGACTATATTGGCATGCAGTTCCTTTTCCATGTTGAGCAAACGCCTTGACTCGCTTTCCTCCAGCCGCGCCAGGGGAATTCCCGTAACCTCCGAGACCACCCGGCGGACGTCGGCTTCCTCCACCACGGGTCGTTGTTCCCTGGATGCCAGTTCCCAGGCTTCCCGTATGGCTTCAAGACGGGACCGCAAAAGACGGACCTCGTCGCGCAATTCCGCCGCGCGTTCGTAGTCCTGGGAAGAAACCAAGGCTGCCTTTTCCCGGGTCATGCGCTGGATTTCGTTCTCGATCTCGCCTATTTCTGCAGGACGCGTGTCGGTTTCCAGTTTTCGTTTTGCCCCCGCCTCGTCCAGCAAGTCGATGGCCTTATCGGGCATGAAACGTCCGGCGACATATCGCTGTGCAAGCCGGGCCGAAGCCTCTATGGCCTTGTCGGTATAGACCACCCGATGATGATCCTCGTAACGCAGGCGGATTCCATGCAAGACCGCGATCGTCCCGTCCAAGTCGGGTTCTTCTACGAGCACAGCCTGGAATCGTCGCTCGAGGGCCGCATCCTTCTCGAAATGCTTGCGGTATTCTGCCAGGGTAGTCGCCCCAATGCATTGGAGTTCGCCCCGGGAGAGCGCCGGTTTGAGCATATTGGCGGCATCTATGGTGCCTTCCGCACCACCTGCCCCGATAACCGTATGCAACTCATCGATGAAAAGTATGATGTTCCTTGCCTGAAGAATCTCCTTCATGATCTTTTTCAGCCGTTCCTCAAACTCACCCCGGTATTTGGTTCCCGCCACGACGGAAGCGATATCCAGGGTTACGACCCTTTTGCCTGACAGGATTCTGGGAGCCTGGTCTGAGGAGATCAGACCGGCGAGACCTTCCACGATTGCGGTTTTACCCACCCCTGGTTCACCGATAAGTACCGGATTGTTTTTGGTCCTCCGCGCCAGTATACGGACCACCCGGCCAATTTCCTTGGTACGACCAACAACGGGGTCCAATTTGCCTGCCCGCGCAAGATCGGTCAGGTCCCGGGAGAATTCATCCAGATACGGGGTGCGTTGCGTTGGATGGAGGGGCGGTCCTTTCTGGGTGGAAGTCTGATCGGCTTGGGTTGGTGTTGTGGAAAAGACCGAACTATCCCGGGAATCGGGTTCTCCGGCGTTACCCTCAACTTGTCCCTGCGATGAAACGGAACCGCCACCTGAAATATTCTGTTTCGTATGTTCCGGCAATCCGGCTGATTGGGCCTGGGAGACGGAGGGACCGGAAAATAGGGCCGAACGCAGGGTTTCGATATCGATGCCGTAACGGTTCAGATAACGTTCAACAGCGGAATCCTCCTCGCGGGAGGCAGCCACGAGCAGGTGTTCGGTACCGACATGGTCATGGCCAAGGGCGCGGGCTTCATCGGCGGCGGATTCCAGCACGGATCTGGTCCTGCGAGAGGGCGGAACATCCCCGAAAACGAAACCTCCTTTCTTGTGCGGAGTTTCACGCTCGATTTCCTGACGGAAATCTACCATATCTATCTTGAGGGCGTGGAGGGCACGACACGCCGTTCCTTCCCCTTCCTTAAGGATGGCCAACACGATATGTTCGGGAAAAAGTTGATCTGAATGCGAGCGTCTGGCTTCTTCCTGGGACAGTACAGTGAGGATGCGTTGAGCCCGTTGCGTCAATCCCTTGAACATCTTTTCCCTCTCTCTTGTTCTCTCTTGTCCTTTCTTAATCTATAAGGTAATGCGGAAACGTGTCGCGTACAAGCGTCGCACGGAACTCATTCAAATCCTGACCATCAGGTAACCCGCCCTTGGCAGCAGCCCTGAGGCGGAGGTGCCCCGGATGTGCAAACAGCCGCAGCGTATCCAGCCAGGTGTAGGGGTCACTGCCAGTTGAGGAGCAACCAGCATCCAACAAACCCCACGACACACCCACACGCACCGCTGACAAAAGACGCGAACATTCACCCAACTCAAGCCGTCGGGCCACGCGCAAGATGGCCGCTGCCCTGAAGGTCGTGTCTTCCAACGAAACACGGTCCCTCGCGAACAGGCGTTCCCTGGTCCGGCGTTCACCACCCGCAAGGGTCCTCAAGGCGTTCTCGAAGCGATCCACCAGTACATCCTCATCATCGCCCGGATGCGCGTGGAGTGACAACCAGACGAAGGCTTCTGGCGACATTGAAGGCGCAGGACCGGTACTCAGATGTGGTTCGATACCTGATTCGAGCAAGCCCCGGGCGACCCGCTCGATCAGCCCTGATTGGAGAATCCCCGGCAGGAAAACCTGGGCGGAAAGAAGCAAGCCCGATCCCGCATCCTGCAGACGGCTTGTCAGGAAGCCGAATCGGGTGGAAAAAGCGAAACCCAGAACCGTGTCCAGGCCGGTTTCCATCAGTCGCAACTCATCGAAAGCGGAACGCAATCCGGAACCAGGAACCCAGCGGGCGATCCGAAGGTGATCCACCTCGTGCAGGTTGTAGGTTTCCTGCCCATCGTGGGCAAAAGCAAAAGCCCCTGCCAGGCCGGAAGCCCCGTCGTTTTCCACGAGGCTCCTTTCGCCCAAGGCAACCATAATGTCGCGGTCAACTTCGTCGAGCAGGCAGGAAGCGAGGGATACCCCCCGCAACTCCTTCAGGGCGTCCAGAATACGCCCACGAAGTTCTATGGCTTCGTCAATGGGGAGCTTCCAGGGAAAAAGATACCCATCAACAGTTCTGGAATAACGGACGCCCGTGACCAACACGACATCACGATCCATGCCTCCGCCCAGATAGACCGGGGGGCTCAGCAGAAAGTCACGCACCACCGGAAATTTCCAGTTTGAATATCCGGTCCCTGCAGAGGGCAGCGGTCTCAAAATCTTCAGCTGCCAGCGCAAGACGCAAACGCTCGCGGAGGATCGGGACATCATTGCCTGGTGCAACCCTGCCAGCCTTCATTACGCCAATCCTGCCAACATGACGAGGCGGCTTCTTTCCGCCTCCATGCCTGGAATAAAGTTCGTCCGCAAAAGTTTCGTAACAGATGGCACAGCCAGCCCTGCCTGCCGTCTTCAGATCGGATAGACGGGAAGAGCAACCAGGGCAGACGGGGCCAAGCGTTTTTTCAGACTGCTTCGTGCTTACCTGATCTGGAAGGTTCTCGAAGAGATCCTTCACGGAAAAGGGCAGTTCCCCTTCGAAGCGTGTCAGACCGCGGGATTTTGCACACTCGGAACAGAGCCGCAATTCGTCACGGGAATCACCATCGGTCTGCTGGACAAAAACGACGGCACGCTCGTTACCGCACATATCGCATTTCATTGCCGGACCTCAATATTTCCGCAGGATTTCGAGGGGCATCAACTTCCCTGCCCGACGGGCGGGTGCCCAGGCGGTCAGGACGGAGCAAAGGATGGTTCCAGTGCCTATCAGCGCCAAGGCCCCCCAGTCAATGGTTATGGGGATCTCCTGCAGATAATACGCCGGATCCAGCAATTTTACCGGTACAGAAAGCGAATTTCCACCCACCATGGTGCCGAAAGTCGACACCAGTACCAGAGCGGACTCCAAGAAATGAATAATCGTGTTGATGTTCACCGCCACAAGCACTCCGGCCGACAAACCAAGTATCGACCCGGAAAGGCCGGTGAGCAAGGCCCCGAACAGGAACACCCGCGTACTGCCTCCAGGATCTGCGCCGAAACTTTTAAGGATGGCGATATCGCGGCGCCTCTCGACCGCGAGCATGGAGGTTGCGGAGGACACGTTCACGGCTGCCACGATCACGATAATGGCCATGATGAACAGGAGCAGTTGCCGCGTACTCTGGTAGGATCGATACTGGGACTTTTGGAGATCGTACCAACCGGTCAGAAAATATCCCTTGGGGAGGGTTCGCTCGATGCCGGCTGTAACCGCATTCATGCCAACGTAGGGATCGTCCATTTTCACGCCCAGGAAAGCCCGGGACGATTCGGGCGGCAGAAAGCGCAGGCCATCATCGTAGGAAATGAAAAACCAGAGGGCGTCCAATTCGCGATAGCCCGACGAGACGATGCCACGGACGGTAAAAAGGGCTGTCTTGGGGATTATCCGCCCATCCTGTGTCGAACGCGCAGTCATGAGCCGGACCGTATCGCCCAACGCCAACCCTGTTTTCCTTGCCAACTCCTCGCCTATCAGGGCGTCTCCCGGAGAGTTCAGGCTGAGCACGCCCAGCGTCGGATTCAGGTATTTCCGTACACCCTCGTCTTCCAGAAAGGATGGCTCCACGGCCCGCACCGCCGCGCCCGATGAAACGCCCTTGCCGAGTACGATGCCCAGCCCTTGCCGTTCCGCCCAAACGCCACGCACATCCGGAACTTCCAGGGCTGCCAGCTTCGCCGGCCGGGGGTCCGCTGCGGACTGCCTGATCGAAATCTGGGCATGGTAGGTTCCCAGTTCCAGGTAGCGGTCGGTTATGCCCTGTATCATGCCATCGGCCACAACCAGGGTGACGACTATGGGAACCATGCTTACGGCAATGCCAATCGCGGCACCACGCAGATAGCGGCCGCCTTCCTTCCCGCGGCCGAGCAGATAGCGGAAAGCAATGAAGAAAACGCTGCCCTGCTTCACGCAAGGGGCTCCGCAAGGGGTTCCGCAAAAGAACCAGCTTCCAGGTGTACGCGGATGTCTCCGCGCGCGGCCACACGTTCATCATGGGTAACCACCACGAGGGTTTTTCCGTGCTTTTTGGCGAGCTCGAACAGGAGTTCGGCAACATGGGCGCTATTCGCGGGGTCCAGGTTGCCGGTGGGCTCATCCGCAAGTATCAGCTTGGGATCGTTCACCAGGGCGCGGGCTACAGCGACGCGCTGGCGTTCTCCGCCAGAAAGCTGGGAAGGAAAATGCCCTGCCCTCGCGTCAAGGCACACATCGGAGAGTAGGGAACGCGCGCGTTCCAAAGCTGCCTTGCGCGGCAATCCGCCGACAAAGGCAGGAAGCATCACGTTTTCCAGGGCAGTAAAATCCTTGAGCAGGTAGTGGAACTGAAAGATGAAACCCACAAAATCCCGTCGGTAGGCGGTAAGCGCTTTTTCATCCAACATATCCAACTGGAACGATCCCACGCGCACTGAACCCGAACTAGCCTTGTCCAGACCGCCGATGATATTCAGCAGGGTACTTTTTCCGCTACCGCTCTCACCGCTTATCACCACCCTGATACCTGCATCAAGCTCCCAATCGAGGGCTTTGAGTATGCACAGCTCCTCGTTCCCGGAGGGGTAATTTTTGGACAGGGATCTCAGTTCCAGCAATTTCTCACTCATAACGCAGAACCTCCGCGGGCCGTTCGAGAGCCGCCTTGCCCGACGCCGTCCAGGCCGCCAGGGTCGATGACAGGAAACCGAAACAATAAATGAGCACGACTTCGAGCGGAATGGTTCTGCTCGGTATTTCGCGTATATAAAAGACAGCGGGTGAGAAAATGCTGAAAGCCTCGGCCCCGTCCGCATTGCCTCCGCTAAAAATTGAGGCAGCCAGGTTTGCGAGGCCGATAACCGCGTTGGCCGCAAATTCCAGGGCTGAGAAAAAAGCCTGGATGTTCCCCGCCAACAATAAACCTGCCACCAGACCGGAGGTCGCCCCTGCCAAGCCAATAATAAGACCGTCGCAGGCGAAAACCAGCCGGACCGAAAAAACGGATGCGCCCACAGCACGCAGCAAACCAATTTCTTCGCGGCGTTCCAGCGCCATCCGTCGTTGGGATTGGAAAATATTAAGTGCCACGATCACGAAAATAAGCCCTACCAGCAGGAACATCATGATCTTTTCGGTGCGGAGGGCTCCGAAAAAGGCGCGGTTGAAATAACGCCAGGAGATCACCCTCATTTCCGTGCCTGCAGTCAACTGTTCCAGATCATCGACGACGGCCGCGTCGTTCCAACGGTTCAAAAGTTTTATCCCATACACGAAAGGAGCATTCTTGCCGTGCAAGGCCGTCGCCGCGTCCAAGCCAATGAAAGCCCAACCCAGATCGTAGTCATAAAAGCCGCTGCGGAATATACCCGCTACCCTGAAACTGCCATTTTCGGGGGATATCGCTTCGAGGGAAGTGCCTGTGAGGGCAAGTGCTGTAAATTCGTCCCCCAAGGAAAGGCCCAGGCTCCTTGCCAATTCCGCTCCCACAAGCGCGGAACGGGGGTCGGAGAGGTCGAAGCTCCCGGCTTCGAAATTCAGCTTATCCGCAAATCCCGGGTCCAGTTGCGCCGCATTCACCGGTATGCCGCGGATGACGCAGGCCTGCTGCGCCCGACGGCTACCGCGCACTATGCTCTGGAGCTCCACAAAGGGGATCACAGAAACCAGACCGGGTGAGCTATGCAAGTCCTGTGCAAATGTTCCGGTCATCTTGTCAGCCGGAACGTTTTCGATCCGTACATGGTACGAGGAAAGCTCGAGTATGCTCTCGATGAAGCCAAGCTGGAAGCCGTTCATCACGGACAGCACCACAATCAGGGCCATGACACCCACCGCAATGCCCAATACCGAAAGGAAAGCGGAGGGCGACGACTTGTCCCTCCGCCTGGCCGAAACGTAGCGGGATGCTGCAAAAAAAACCCAGGAGGGGAAACGCAAGGAATTTTTCACCGGCCTGCGCCCAAAGGACTGCGTCTTTCCTTGGCTGCTGCCAAAACCGGAGTAATGGGCACTGAAACGATACGTCTATCCTTTTTCTTCACACCATTTTCGTAGACCGAACTCAGGACCTTCTTTCCGTTGCGGAATAATTCTTCCTTCTCCAGTCGTCCTTCCTTGATGATGGACCGTTCGAGGATACCGTTCCTGTATTCCTTTTCTGCCACCCGATTTCCTTTTTTGTCGTAGGCATATTCGGTTTTGCGTTCGACCCCTCCGGCGATGAGCGTAACCGCGGCAATCCTATCACGGAGCCCTTCAGCATCCGCCCAGGTCGTAAGCTTCCGCTCCAGCGTCTTGCCGCTTTTATCCGAACGCGTTTCAACCAGAACCCTGCCCCGCTCATCATGGCTGGTCTCTATGGCCAAACCCGATCTGGGCTCGATGGTTTTCGTGACGTAAGCCGAGCGGCCTGATCCCGCGTACACAACCTGTACCGACGAGCTTTCCTTTCCGTCAACAAGGCGGACAGTTCGTGCTGTCCGCCCCGTCCCGTCGTACAGGATGCGCAGGGCGCTGCCGTCCGGGGATCGGGCTTCAAGATTCACCGGCAAGCCCAAACGGGTCCTTACGCTCATACCACCCTGATTGACTTTCTCTTCTTTTTCGGGCTTTTCATTGTTTTCTGTCATGGGTGCGAGCATACGGTCCACCTTCCGGATGGCACCAGCACGATCGTACAGGTAGCTATCGGTCCAGACGAGGACTTCCATTGGCGGGACCGCAGACTCGACCGCCGGCACGACTGCCTGTTCGGAGGCTTTGGAGGGCTTGGGTGCTTCTGGTGCCGCCAGCGAGAACATGCGGGACCGCAGAACCCTGCCGCCTGAGTACTCCCAGCGTACGATGGTAGCCGATCCGTCGCTTTCCAGATTTCGTTCTTCCGTCAGGAGTCCATTGGCGGAATAGTTGGAACGCACGGTCCGGCCGTCCTCTTCGATGGTTTCCATGGAAAGCACCCTGCCGGCAGAATCGGTCAATGTGGTTGAATTGGACTTCAGTTTTCCAGTCGCGTACAGGATTTTGGTCTCCAGTTGGGACCCGGGCGGTAAGGGTTTGCCTGCAAAGGATTGGATTGAAGAAGTACCTGGCGAAGTTATTTCCACGGCCCATTCCTCACGGCCTGCCCTGCCGGGTGATATGCGTTCATAGGCTATCCCGGAGCCATCCGACGCATACCAACGGGATTCGGCTGCTCCGATCCCACAGAGAAAGGGACCGGCAAGAAACAGGAGCGCCAAAAAGCGGCGCTCAGGGGAGACCGACGAAATCCTTGACATACGCATCAGCGTCGAAACGCACCAGGTCATCGTAACCCTCGCCATCGCAGACGTAGACTATGGGTATTCCCAGTTTGCCTGCGACCGAGAACGCCACTCCGCCTCGGGCGCTCGAATCATATTTGGTCAGGACCACACCGTCCAGACGGATCGCCTGGCTGAAGGTTTCAGCCTGCGCGAAGGCGTTCCTGCCGGTGGTGATGTCCAGAACCAGGAATTTGCGGTATCTGGCACCAGCCGCCTTGGCCTCGACGATACGGTCTATTTTTTTGAGTTCCTCGACGAGTCCCGCCTTGGTATGCATACGACCCGCGGTATCCGCGATGATGGGGCTGCAGGCACGTGCGGAAGCCGCCTCGATGGCGTCGTATACGACGGCGGCTGGATCGCCCCCGCTTTTATGGGCTACCACCTGGATACCCAAACGTTCCCCGTGGATCTTCAGCTGCTCCACCGCTGCCGCCCGGAACGTATCTGCCGCCGCCAACAAAGGCTTCCTGCCCAAAACGGTTGCGTACCGGTGGGCAAGCTTGGCGGCGGTTGTCGTCTTTCCCACACCGTTGACACCAAGCAACAACAACACATCCAAACCTGAAGGGACCTGCTCCTCACCACCGTTGCCGGCCGAATCAAGTTCGGCTCTGAGCATTTCCGCGAGCTTTTTCCGGATGGAAGCCTCATCGCCCAGTCGTTCGGACCTACACGCAACACGAAGGCTCTCAACAAGGGCGAAAGCATCGGAGGCACCCAGATCCCCCTCCACCAGGCTATCGGAAAGATCATCGAAAAATACGCTATCCACAGAGCCAGGGGAAAAGCCCCTGCCGAACAGGGACGCCAATTTTTCCGCAAAACGTACCTTCGCCACCCTCAACCTTCCTTGACCTTTCGGCTACCCAGAATATACGTCATTTTATCATCCGTGGCGACGTGCCGGACCAGCTGGTGTCATCTGGAGGTCACCGGAATCTTTTTTGGCGCACGAACTGCGGATTGTCCGAGATAGGTATAAAGACGATACGCCGACTCGACAAAAAATGCCCCCGCCAGTACGTTCAGGGCTATCGAAACGTAGCCCGACTCCACAGCCCTTTGGCCCAATATCTCCGACGAGCGAACAAGGGCTGTATCCATATATACCGTTGTCGTTCCGGATACGAAAAAGGCAAAGGGCAAAACCAGGAAAAAACGGCCAAAGGCGTTATAGAAAGCCCGTCGCGCATCTTCCACGGGTTTTGTATCCCGGTCTGGCAGCTCCCCAGGTTGGAGTCGTAAAATCCCGCTACTATCCGCAAAAAAGACTGATGCAACCACCGATCGCGGCTCGGCCGGTGGCGCGACCTGCTCCACAAGCGCTGCTTTCCCGATCGATGCTCCATCAAGCATTTCACCGGTATCAGGTACCTCGGCAAGCCCCACTGGAAGCATACCCGCGTCCGGAACCTCAGCCTCGACATAATACCACTTGCCCGAGGGCAACTCTACGCTCATCGGTGTTGTTCCAACGAAGAGCGAATCAAGGCGAAGCCGGGCATCCGGTATGGTCGGTACCCCCTCGGCATCAATTGCGGTGATGAGAATCCCTGTCATGGGTACCGTTGCGAGCCGGAGATCCAACCGGGCATGTTCGTCGGCATTCAATTCGATAGTGGTTTCCAGGTTGGCTTGGCCTTCAGCGCGTAATCCCAGCCGCAAAGGTCCGGGGGCATGCTCAAAGGGTCCCACCGAGCCCTGCCCCACCAGGATTCCATCGATGAAGATATCCGCTTCCGGCGTATTTGTGCGGATGGAAATGGCTGCACTATTCAAACCCGAAGCGGCAGCCCGGGCCCGGGATTTCAGTTCCTCCAGCACGGTTTCCCGGTCTTCCGGCCCGAACAGGGTTTCCCAAGACCATAGGTCCGCGTCCAGCAGGGCACTATACAGACGGACCGAGACGTAGGTACGCCCAAAAAAATCCTCCACCTTTCCCAAAAGCAACGCGTCGAGCTTTTTGGTCTCGCAGAGGGCCCGTTCGGTACCCACCTTGGGAACCGGGAGGAATAATCCGGCCTTGTTGTCCGCAGAAGCCTTTATGGGCCTGTCCGGAGTTACTGCAGGATCAAAGTCGGAGGCTTCCCTAAGCCCGGTTTCCGCTTGGGTCAAGGCAAGATCTGTCTTGGCGGCTTCTTTTTCATATTTCCATTGAGGATACCCTTTGAATAGCAGGGCATCCCTGGTACCGCGCGCAGTCTCCAAAACCTTCAGTGATGCTGCGATTTTGGCGGTCTTCAGCTTTTTTTTGTGGGCTTCCACTTCGATCTCCGTGAAACGGTGGATCTTGGCGGATAGCAGGGCGGAATAGACAAGTTCTCCAAGGGAATCGGCATTTTTCGTGTCCCCGGTAGACGGAGACTCGAAAGCCGCCACGCCGATGATCCAATCCGTAACCGGATCACCGGTTGCAATTTTCTCTTCCTTCGTTCCTGTCGCCGCGACGAAAAAGGGGAAAACGGCAAGGAGTGCCAATGTGAGCAGGGTACGGAACACACCGGCATCGGCTCGTTTCACGATCTTACCCTTCTTTGGAAGCCTTCCAGGAAAAGCGCAGGTATTCCTCTATGAAAGGATCGATATCCCCGTCCATGACTGCCTGTATGTTTCCCGTTTCGACCCTGGTACGGGCATCCTTGACCATGGTGTAGGGTTGGAAAACATAGGAACGAATCTGGTGACCCCAGGATATATCCTTTTTCTCCTGGGCAAAACGCTGGTTCGCCTTTTCCTTCTCTTCCCGGTAATGTTCATACAGCTTCGCCTTCAGGATGCTCATCGCAGTGGCGCGGTTCTTGATCTGGCTTCTTTCTGATTGGCACGCAACAACTATACCAGTAGGCCAGTGGGTAAAGCGCACGGCACTGTCGGTCTTGTTGACGTGCTGGCCCCCCGCTCCACCCGACCGGTAGGTATCCACCCGAAGGTCTTCAGGTTTCACCACAACTTCTATGCTGTCATCCACAACGGGGAAGATATATACCGAGGCAAAAGAAGTGTGACGCCGGGCGTTGGCGTCAAAGGGGGAGATACGTACCAGGCGATGCACTCCGGATTCACCTTTCAGGTATCCGTACGCGTATTCACCGCTTATTTGCAGGGTTACCGACTTGATTCCGCCCTCGGCTTCCAGCATATCCACTATTTCGACGCCGAAACCCCGCCGCTCGCACCATCTTTGATACATGCGAAAAAGCATCTGGGACCAATCGCAGGCTTCGGTGCCACCAGCACCGGAATGTATGGTAAGGAAACATCCATTCCGGTCCACCTCACCGGACATGAGTTCGACTATGTTGAGGGCATCCAGCCGTTCTTCCAGTTTAAGGAGGGTATGCCCAATCTCCGCCGCAAGGCTTTCGTCCTTCTCAGCCCCCGCCAACTCGTGAAGGGTCAAGAGGTCTTCGGCTTCGGCCACAAGGGCCTTCCAAGGCTCAAGACGACCCTTCAGGGCTTTGAGTTCGCTCATGGTCTTTTCGGCTTTGGATGAATCATTCCAGAAATCGGCTTCGGCGCTGAGCGCCTCCAGTTCTGCTATGTGTTTTTCGAAGCTGGGCGGGTCAAAGCCGCCTCCAGGTGTCGTGGATGCGTGAATTCAAATCCTGGACTCTCGGTCCAAGCTCGGAAAGAATCATGATTACCCCCTCGGATGAAAAACGTGCATGGAAGAAAAAACAGCGACACCCTTCAGCGCCGGCCCTTGTTGGTCCCCTTGGCGGATGGCCTTGAGGCGGCTGCAGGTGAAATCTTTGTTGCGGCAGGTCTTGCCTTGCCTGCAACTACAGTCTTGCCGCTCGTGGATGGCGGCTGGACCGTAACTGCCGTAACTGGCGGCTTTGCGACCAAACGGCGCCATTTCTTTTCACGCATGCCGGAAATGACAAAAAAACCGTCCATTGGAAACTGGTAGATGCGTATCCTGTCGTAGGAATCGGTCGCCCTGTCCAAATCCCTTTTCAATTGACCGATAGAGTCCTGGGCTATGGTTGTGGATTCCCACAAGCCCCTCTGGATTTTTTCGAAACCGTAGCGCCCCAATAAATCTGCCAACTCTCGGGCGCGTTCTTCCGATCCTGGATCGACTGCGACGGATACGAACATGCATTCATCCTACGGGAAAGCCGCTCCTGTGTCAAATCACTCTGGACTAGATGCGTTTCTGCCGATTACTATACCATCATGAAGCGTCCGTACTTATATATCGCCGCGGCGCTCTTCGCCGCCTGGGTTTTCCCCTTGTCGGCGCAGACAGAACAAGCGCAGGCACAGCCTTCGGCATCCTCCGGCGAAAGCGTATTCGCCCCCTTCGTCGCCCACATCAAGGCTACGGTCAAGGAAGGCCAGGTAGTACTTTCCTGGTCCGATTCGCGGGATGCCAAGGGGCCTCTTGTAGTGTTCCGTGCATCGGAACCCATAACCGCAACACGGTTGTCCAGAGCCGTCCGGCTGGCGGAGGTGCCCTATGGTGCCGAATCCTATATCGACAGGCCAACTGCACCCGGTCCCTGGTATTACTTCATAGCCGCCGCAGACGAAAATAAAAAGCGCTATGACATTATGCTGCCCTATTCGAATACGACCGGTAACCCCGTGACGGTTTCCAGCATCACGGCTACAGCACCAGCGGTAAAAACAACCGAAACGGCAACGCCAGCCGTTTCCGATGCCGCCATGGCAAAAGCACCAGTAGTCAGGACCAGCCCCGAAGCTCCTAGCGCCACCAGCCCGAAACCAGCGCAGGCAGCGCCCATCAGCACTATCAGAAAGACGAACCAGAAAAGGTTGTCCGGTATAAGCGCAAAAGTACAGGGCGACGCTGTCTACGTGTCCGTCAAGGCTGATACCCCGGTGGACACGGTACTCGTATACCGCAGCGCAGCGCCCATCCTGGGCACCGCCGACCTTTTGGATGCGGTCATCGTGTTGGCGGCATCCTCGATTTCGGCTCCTTTCGTGGATTATCCGGTTCCCGGGATTTCCTATTATTATGCGCTCATACCGGAGGATGAATTGAAAGCCGGACAGGTATTCATCGAAAGGGGAACGAATTCGACCATTGCGGCCGTCGAAATACCCGCTGGCAGGTATCGGGTCGGCCTTCCGGGACCGCCCCGGGATATCCGGGCCATTCCGCTTCCGCTCATCTCCATGGACTCTGCCTTGCCCGACGGATCTTTCGCACCCACGCCGCCAGCCGTCCCCATACCCTTGAGTCCCGCGGCTGCAAAGGCCCTCGCCGAACTGTCCCGGAATGTTAAGTTACGCCCCTTGCCCGACCGCAAACCCCGGGCCTTTCCGCAGGATCTGGAAATTCCGGCAGGAGGCGAGGAGTACGCCCTTCGTTCGATAGTGCAGGGGCCCTTCGCCAAGCGTGATTGGACAGAATCGGCAAAGCAGATATCCAGATTCCTCTCACTGTCGAGAAGTCCTTCTTCCGAAGCAAGGGCCCACTATTACCTGGGGCAGTCATATTTCTTTCTGGGACAACACAGGGAAGCGCTTTTCGAATTCCTGTTGGCCCAATCCCAGTATTATGCCGAAGGTCAGGAATGGGTGGACGCGATACTGCCCCGACTCGTTTCTAGCGTAGAGTCCTGAGTAATAGGCTGAGTTCCGGATCCATATACGCATTTTCCTGACTGGTTGAGGGCTTGGCGGCTTCTGCAGGCTTGAGTATTTCATCTCCGGCGGCTATGCGGTCGAAAAAGCCGTTCCGGAGCAGGGTCCCCGCACTTACTTCCTCGTCGATTTCATCCACCGTAAAGGTTCCGCTGATATCGGCGGGCACATAGGCCAGGCCGATACCTTCTGGCAAGGTCGAGACCGCACCCTTGCGGACGATAACCAACTTGGTGCCCACAGTAATGCCGTCGGCCTTGCCCTTGTCGATAAGACCCTGCCCCGCTTTCCTGGTAAGCAGCTCCGCTCGGAGGGGCAAGGCAATCCCCAACTGCTCGATCACGCGCCTCGAAGCGTTACGCATCCGGTCCGTTCCGGTCCGGAAGGCGGAAAAATCCGCAGCAGGCGACCCGGTTCTGGCTACGTAGAGCCTGCACACCAGGGAAAGATCGCGATCACTCTCGCTCACCGAAACGGTCATGAAATAATCGGCACCAGCTTCACGGGCCGCCCGGAAGGCAGCAGAAAATCCCGGCTGTTCGATGGGCACCATGGATGGCAGGATATTTCCGTCGTGGACCAAAAGATCGCGGATCAGACCTGCAGCAACCCGCCCGGCATCCACATGGCGCACCGCAGACTGGGAAGCCACGGACATGACCGCTATTTTCCAGTGCCGATCTGTCAGCAGGTTCGTATCCACCGACCAACGCCTATGCAAGGCGTCCGCGAGCAGGGAATCGTAGGTTTCTACCGCATCGTTCACGGCCCTGTCAGCCTTGCCCAAATCCTGCAAGAAGCGCAATTCAGCCAGCTGCCTCGCCGGGAATCCCAGAGTCCTCAACAATTCCGCATACGCGGCGCGTCCAGCCTTCGCGTAGGGGTCCATGCGCAACCCCCGCCTATATTCGAACAGGGCCTGATCTGCAAGGTTCCGTATCTGAAAATCCTGTGCCCTGGAGAAATGGTACGCCGCCCAGCGGGCCCGTTCGGGAGATTCAGCGGCGGTGTTCGAAATCACCAGACTTTCCAGGGCTGTCCGCGCAAACTCATCTTCCTTATCCACCGAAAGCGCGCCGGCAAGCACCGTACGCGCCTCCGCATGGCGACCGAGACGGGAGTATGCCATGCCTTTAAGGTACCAGGCAGAAGCATCCGCCCGATTCACGGCAATGGCTTCATCTGCCAACCGGGCTGCCTCTTCCCATTCACCCAGCCTGTATTTTACAGATGCAAGCAGGGATCTGGCCGATGCGTACCCCGGCTTGAGCGAAAGGGCCATTTGCAGCCCCGCAGCGGCTTCCCGCAGTTTTCCCGTCGAGGCATCCAGGTAGGCAGCGTAAAAACGCACTTGGGGGTCATCGGGATGGGCGGAGATGGCCCGAGCGGCGAAAGTCCTTGCCCCTTCGGCATCACCCAAGGAGCCCAAAACCAGGGCAAGGGACAGGAGCGCGCGCCTGTCATCGGGAAAACGGCGGGCAGCCTCCCGATACCGTACTGAGGCCTCGCCGGATTTTCCCCTGGCAAGATCCAGTTCCGCCTGAACGAACAGGGCTTCCTTATTATAGGGTTCCCGAATCAGCACATCCCGAACAAGGGCATCCGCAGAGGAGAGGTCACCCATGGCTATCCGGATAAATGCTTCCAGGTTTGCCACTTCCGTACTCGATCGGGAAAGTCCCCTGGCCCGTTTCACCCAGGCCAGGGCCTGGTCGAATTCACCCAGGGCATAAAAACTTTCTGCCAGGGCCTCCACCGGTTCGGCGTACGCTGGGTTGATCCTGAGAGCTTCAAGATATGCCTCGACAGCTCCGTAGTAATCCTCTTCCAGGAAGGACCTCTGTCCATCGGCATACCTCCCAGCCGCCGCTCCACTGGCTGATTGTGCTGGGGAATAGCCTGTCGCCAGTACAAGAAGCAATAGTGAAACCGTTAATAAGCGGGAATGACGGAGGAAGCATGCCACAGACGAAGCCGGACCAGACGGCTTGATCATTCAGGCACCTCGCGTTTCATTACGATCTTTACGGTATTGATTTTATGCCCATCCATGTCCTGGATGATAAAATCGTGGCCGGAATAAGTGGATTTTTCGTATTTGACCGGTATTTTCCCGAAGAGGTCAAATACAAAACCGCCCAGGGTATCAAAATCCGCCACAGGCAGCTCCAAGGACAATTCTTCGGCCAGATCATCCAGATTTACCCGGGCATCGCACAAAAAGACCCCATCCCCAATCTGCAGGATATCCTCCCGCTCATTGTCGAATTCGTCCTGAATATCACCGACGATCTCTTCGATGATGTCTTCCATGCAGACTATACCCGAAACACCGCCGTATTCATCTATGGATACGGCTATATGAACTCGCCTCCGCTTGAATTCCCTTAACAGATCGTCGATATGCTTGGATTCGGGTACAAAAAAGGGTTTTCGCAACAAGGCAGGAAGATCGATATCCTGTCCCCGGGCAAGGTTCCTTAAAAGATCCTTCACATATAGTACTCCGACCACGTTGTCTATCGTATCCTTGTACACCGGAAAGCGGGAATGGCCGCTTTCCGCGATGCGCTCCAGATATTCGTCGCGCTGGGCGTCCACGGAGATGAAAATCGTATCGATCCGGGGGACCATCACTTCCTTGACCGTCGTTTCGGACAGTTCTACGACACCCCTGATCATGTCGCGCTTTTCTACATTAAGCTCACGGAAAGATCTTTCCTCTTCCTTATTTATCCCAATCATATCCTTTCCGTTCTTATCCTTGCCGATAAATCGACCGAAAAGAGTCCGTACACCCATTATGCTTGTGTCTCCTCTATCGTTATTTTCCTATCCGCCAGTTCAGCGAGTACTTTCTCCTGTAAAAGAAGCATGGGTCTGTCCGCGTCGTTATCCTCATGGTCCATACCGGCAAGGTGGAGCACCCCATGTATGACCAGCCGGCGAAATTCCTCATCCTCGCTTACCCCAAAATATACGGCGTTTTTTTTGAGCGTATCCAGGGAAATCGCGATATCCCCGGCTGCCCAACGTTTGCCCTCTCCCTCGTCTGGTGTCCATTCACCCAATACAAAGGAGAGTACGTCAGTAGCCTCGTCCTTGGACCGGTAACGGGAGTTCAGATCCCTAATGAAGGCATCATCACAGATCAGAAGTGAAAGGTCCCAGCCGTCCTTGTCCAGTTTTTCCAGCACCGCCAAGGTGAAGGCTATCAGGGATTCAGCCCAGGGAGCTTCGTCCATGCCTTCGAAGGAGAGGTCCGCCCGGTTCATCGCACAGCCTCCCTCGCCTTGGGATATTCGATACGCGAATGATAGTGGCCGGCGAGTACGCGGACAAAGGAATTCTTGATGGTTTCCAGGTCGCGGAAAGTCAGGTCCGACTCTGAAAGCTGGCCTTGGTCGAATTTTGCCATGATCAGCTCCTGAACGAACTTATCCAGCCTGCTCACCGTCGGCTTCTTCAGGGTACGCACCGCAGCCTCGACCGTATCGGCGAGCATCACCACCGCCGATTCGCGGGAATGCGGAGGTCGGCCGGGATAGGAGAAATCATCGGCATTAACCTGATCCTCACGTTTCATGGCTTCGTTGTAGAACCAGCTTATCACGGAATTCCCGTGGTGTTCCGCGATTATTTCCACAACTTCAGTGGGCAGACCGAGTTTGACGGCTTTTTCTATACCGGCTTTTACATGGCTTTTGATGACCGTGGCTGAAAGCCGTGGCTGAATTTCATCGTGCCGGTTATAGGCGGCCTGGTTCTCGACAAAATAATCGGGTTGGTCCATTTTTCCGATATCGTGGTAGTAAGCGCCCACCCGGGTGATCAGGGAATTGGCACCGATTTCCCTGGCTGCCGATTCAGCCAGATTCGCGACGGTTACCGAGTGGCTGAAGGTTCCGGGCGCCGCTGTGAGCAGTCGCTTGAGCACGGCGGAGTTGAGGTCCGACAGCTCGATCAGCCTGAAGGGCGTGGCTGCATTCAGCGCATGCTCGAACACGGGCAAGAGCCCCAGGACTGCCATTCCGCAGGCAAAACCATTAAAGGCAGCCCAGAACAGGACTACCAGGTATTCTTCCGCAGGAACGTTTCCCACAAGAAGCACCCCGGCAGCAGCCGTTGTCTGTGCGATGGCGACCATGGCCCCCGCCCGTACCAGGTCCATGCGTTTTTCGGCCCCCTGCAAGGCAAAAGCGCCGGCACTACCCGCTATGATGGCAAAGATGAAGGATGAGGTATCGAAAGAACCGGAAGCGAAGGCTGCTGAAGGCAAGGCCAGCACAAAAACAAAAGCGGCCCTTGGTCCCAGCAGAATGCCGAGCAGCATGGAAAGCATGGAGGTAGGCAAGAACACTGCTGACGGAAAAGCATCCACCGGCCGATGGATGCCGTTCGCAAAAGCTGCACCGAGCAAATAGGCGGCGGCCATGGCGGCTACCAGATAGATCTCTTCGCTCTTCATTTCCCTGCCCACAAAACGGGGACCGGAAAGAAAAACGGTAAGGATGCAGAAAAGCACCAGAAGAAGCGCGATACCCAAGAAACGCGCAGGGGCAAAGGGCGAAGCCGCCACGCCCAGAGCCTGCAACTTCAGGATATCTTCCTTGGAAACAATAAAACCCTTACGGATGATCCGTTCGCCGCGTACTACGCTTTTCATGACAGATTGTACCCGTGAACGGGCTTCTTCCAGCCGCAGTGCGCTGTCTTCGGCGGAAAAGAATACATTTTCGCTTATGAAGGGCTTGAGCAAATTTGACGCCAGCGGTCCCAGGGCACTGGGGTACGGTCCTGCCGAAACTACCGAGCGAATTCTGGCGTCAGCCTTGTCCAGGGTCGAGATACTCCTGAAAAGGATGCGCTCCCGCTGGACACGGCCGCTGGAAACGCGGACAATTTCTATCGCATCCGGATTGAACCCATCCAGACCAGAATCGGGAAGCGAGCAGATACCCCCATCCAGGACGACCCGCAGAGCTGAACCCGCGGAATCCAGGATGCGGCCGCGCGCGGTATTGCGGAACAAGGATTCCACCGTAAGCCTAGGGAAAATACCAGGATATTCAGCCTGCACCGCGAGCCAATAGGCATCGAAGGATACTTTCTGGTCGAAAAGCGCCTGGGAGATTTCTGAAAAACGTTCGAAGCTTCCGATACTCTCCAGCGTCGCATCGGAAGAATAGCGGAAGTTGGCGGGAACCAGGCGTTCCTGGGCTTCCCTTCGTATGCGCGTGGCTTCTTCATCGATGAACGAGACCGTCCTCTCGGCTATCACGTCACGTTCGGCTATCCGCCCCACTTCAAATTCCACTTTTTTGGCCGGCGAACCTTCCGTGAACCTGGGGCCGAAAAATGCCGCAACCAGGGCAAGCAGGAAAGTTGCGACCACCGCGAAGGCAGGGCCAGGTTTCAATCCCGAACTTCCCGTCTTGGAGCCGAAAAAACCGATAAAAGGACTGATACTGTCCTGGATTTTATTCAGCTTCACGTTCATAGGCCTGGATTATTTTCTTGATGAGCGGGTTCCTGACTACATCCCGGGTATTCAGATAGGTAAAATGCAGTCCTTCGACCTCGCCCAACAATTTCATCGCATGGAGCAGTCCGGATTCGGCACGCCGTGGCAAGTCGATCTGGGTCGCATCTCCTGTAATTATGGCCTTCGAACCTTCACCTATTCGGGTGAGAAACATCTTCATCTGTTCCTTTGTCGTATTCTGAGCCTCGTCCAGAATGACTATGCAGTCGTTCAGGCTCCGGCCACGCATATAAGCCAACGGAGCTATCTCGATGGCGCGGGTATCTTCCATGCGTCGTACAATTTCGTAGGGTACCAAGGCTTCCATCGCGTCATAAAGGGGGCGCAGGTAGGGATTGATCTTTTGGGCCAGGTCCCCCGGCAGGAACCCCAGGCTCTCACCGGCTTCAACGACGGGTCTGGTGAGCACGAGCTTGCGGTATTTCTTGGTCAGAACCTCGCGGAG